>DAIUKN010000103.1:0-7849 GCA_036848195.1 Bacteroidota bacterium | reverse complement strand
GTATGCCTGTTTCGTGCCGAGCAGGTCGATCAGGCAGCTCAACGCTTGAGCCTTCCATTCTGAGAACGCTTCGGCGTCAAGGCTTGGAAGACCAATTGCGCCCGGAGGATTCGGATGCTGGGTGGCAAGCACTTTGTCCGCCTTCTCAATAAGGGCGTCCAGTCTCCTCAGCGCATTCTTTCTCGGACTCATGGTGTCTTTCCTGATATTGGTTGGAGCCCATCCCACCCATTACCGGAAGATCGAGATGCCATACCTTCATCCCTTCTTCCCGCAGGTACTTTCGACGTTTGCAGAGACAAGCGTGACCGAGTCGCTGATTGTAAGCGGCTTCCCCGTTTCGCGATTGTGGTTCTTACACAATGGAACAACGTACCAACCAGCGTTAGGTGAATTGTATTTTTGCACAAGCGCTCCCTCCGCTGGCTTCTGGATACAACTTTCCTCAGGACAGAAGACGGGGAAGGGTTGACCGCTGAACTTCTTCCAGTGATCAAGCCAGCTGCCGCAGCGGCAGATGGCGTCGCTCGTTCCATTGATGTTCGTTACATTCACGACTTCTCTGTTCTGCTTCTGCTTAGCATTTCACATCGTCACCATGTTGAAATCGGCTGATCGTGTGATATCCTCCAACAAAGGATTCATAATCCACGACTCTTTTGAACTGTCCCGACAGACAATTTGATCCCTTGCCCGTCACGGAATTCCTGCATCGTGACGCCCGTATGCTGCTTGAACAAGCGTGCTCCAACATCTTCCCTGCAGCCGAGCTCGAGACATACCGCCATGCAGGAGAGACTTGTTGTACGAAGGAGCTCTTTCATCTCTTCGACTCGGGTGGATGATATGAAATGTCGAAGAGAGATCTTCTCAGTGCGGACGAAGCTCTTCCGCAAAGTCTCCCTGCTGAGACCAAGACCGCGTGAAACGTCCGCAACGGTGTGGATCGCTCGGAGATTCCGCGTAATATGGGCTTTGACCAGCTTCGTGTTGATTGACGCCATGAGGTATTCCGCGGAGTTGGGCAGCGTGAGAAAGCTGAGCTTCTCCTTTCGCATATATATACCAATCCCATGGCGGATTTGGAGGCGCCAGGACCTGCCCGGGGGATCCAGAGCCGCAATCGTTACGCCTTACGGCACAACGAGTTACCGTCGCACTTTGAGCTTGTCAAGAGGATTGTGTAAGTTGCTCGTGGATTTGTCGCCACGCCTCTCTGTCGGCTCTGCGGCCATTTACGGACGCGGCGGGGGCGGCGGGATCATCGGCGGGTCCGCGGTAACAGAAGCAGTCGCGGCCACATTTCCCATTCGGCCCGCGTCAAGTGACGCGCCGGAAATCAGAAGAACGGTCAGCAGGAGCAGAGAAGCAGCTGTTGCGACTCGGCTTGATTTCATAGTGAGCCTCCATGATATTGATGTGATGTTGTGGGTGTGGCACTGCAAGTACATCTACAGGCAAAGTTAAACGATTGGAGAGTAATAAGTACGCAGAATTTTCGGGGGGACGGGAGGACATTCCGGCGGGCGATCGTAAGGAGCTTCATGTGATGCAGCTAAATATCCGAATTGTTGCGGGGTTCGGGGCGGCTTGTCTGGTTGCCTGGCAATTACTGCTCGTCTTGGCTTTCCCCGGCGCGGCTTCGGCACAGCCAGAGAGCGATGCCGTGGCAGCTGGCAAAGCTCTGCTTGTGAAAGGACTTGCGTTCTTGCACGCCGAGAATTACGACAGTGCCTACGCGAACTGTGAGCGAGCAAGGAGCCTCCTCAGGGAAGCGGGAGATTGGGAGGGGTATCTGCAAAGTACAAATGCCGTTGCCGAGACAGATGCAATGAAAGGGAAAGTTGATTCAGCGGAGGCAATCATCAGACAGGCGCTGTCGCTCACAGATGGGAGGGTCTCGGATCGAAGTCCTGCCCCCGCAGAGAGCTATGCGCTACTTGCGTATTCCCTTTCCTATCGCGATCAGGTTGATTCGTCAATCATTTTATCTGAACGGAGTCTAGCTATTCGAAGAGAGATCTTCGGTAGCGATGATCCCCGTCTCGCCAGCAACTACTACACTCTCGGTCTGTCGCACAAAAAAAAGGGGCTGTATCAACAGGCCATAGCGGATTGCCGCGAGGCACTCCGATTGGATTCGCTGGCCGGGGCACCGACAATGTCCACTGCCAATACCTTGTTACTCCTCGGGAATGTTATGAGAGAGCGCACGGAATATATCGAGGCCGCGCAGTACCTCGACAAATCGATTGCGCTTCTTCGGACTCTCGGTCTGAGGAGATCCCATTCGATGGTAATAGGAATGCTCTACCAGGCGATGTGTTGCGCAGAACGAGGCCAGTTCTCTCAGGCAATTGCGCTCTATGACTCGTGCACTCAACTTGCGCTTGAGGTTTACCCCGACAATCACTCGGCGCTCGTTGGCATAGGTACTCAAAAAGGGATGGCGTTTGCAGCCAGTGGGGATTTGGACCGCGCCCTGGACGCTTTTCTGGATGCGCTCCGGAAGACTGAGACATTAATGCGTGGCACCCCCTCGAGTATGGGGGAGATTCATCAGAACATTGCCGCTGCCTTTCTGGAAAAAGGGAATCTCGATTCCGCTCTCCTGCATGCAAAGCGGGCATTTGACCTGAAGACAGAGGCTCTGGGGAGAGATCACCCCGACCTTGCAGCCTCCCATGAAATGCTGGCGGACATCAGGAAAGAAATGAAGGACTATGCGTCAGCATCGCGGCATCTCGGCGAAGCTCTCCGGATACGATCCCTTCATGCTGCCGGTTCTCGAAGGCCAGCTGGCCTGATGCTCAAGCAAGCGAAGCTGGATTTGGAGATGGGCAATGGAAAGAGTGCGGAGGTGTCCGTACGGCAGGCATTATTCTTCGAACGGGGGGCCTCGTCCGGGAATCCCATCGTGCTCTCAAGCGCCTATGAGACCCTGGCGGATATCCGAGAGAGGCGCGGAGCGGTTCAGAGTGCACTCTCGTCAATCGATTCGGCGATGGCCGCGCTTTATCCTGAGATTTCAGGTCCGATATCGGCAATAGAAACGCTGCCGGAAGACCTCGCACGCGGGAAGCACCTTCTCCGGTTGCTCCGAAAACGGGGAGAATTGCTTGAGGGGATGGTGGCCGGGTCGGCGTCACCGGTCAAAGTCCAGGAGGCGGCGCTCAGCAGCTGCGTCCTGGCGAGTCAGACACTCTCGAGATTGCGCCGCGGATATGAAACAGAAGGGTCGAAGATTCGCATCCTGGAGGAGTTCGAGGATACTGTTGAACGCGGGATCAGACTCGCCTTGAAGTTATGGGAACGATCGCGTAACAAGAGGTACATCGTGACCGCATTCGAGCTGGCTGAGGGGAGCAAGGCCGGCCTCCTGCTCGAGGGAATCCGAGCGGCCCGGGTCAGGCAGTTTGCCGGCATCCCTGATACCCTCCTCGCTCAGGAACGAGCCATCCGCATCCATTTGACCGCCCTCGATCTTCAGCTGGCAAAAGCCTTGGAGCAGGCTTTGTGCGACACAGCCCGCATTGCCGGGCTTCGCCAGTCGATCACTTCTTTGCGGGAAGAACTCTGGCAGACACGGGAGAGCCTCCGGAGGACATACCCCAGGTACGTAGGTCTGTTTGCGGTGGAGGGCACATTCGATGTCACCCGGATGCAGCAATCTCTCGACGACAGCACACTCCTCGTTGAATACTACCTCGGCAAGGAAGAGGGGTTTGTATTCATGGTTGGGAAAGACCGGCTTGAGGGGTTGTCGCTGGGACCGAGTGGAATGATCGGACGCGAGACAGAAGGACTCCTGCAGGCGATCAGGACATTCCAGAAAGAGGAATTCATCGATGCTGCCGGAAAGGTCTATTCCTATGTCCTGAAGCCGATTCAGACACGGCTGAACAAGTATGCTCGCATTGTCGTGGTGCCCGATAGGGGCCTGTGGCAAATCCCCTACGAAGTTCTCTGGCCGGCATCAGCCAATCGGGCGCATCGTGTGACCTCCTTCTCCGAGGTTCCGTTTCTCATCAAGTCTCACGAAGTTGAGTACACTCTTTCGGCAAGAGTCTTCTGGGAAAACCGGCGGACTGTCGGAACCGACCGGCAGGATATCATGTCGTTCGCGGGATTCGCGCCGGTGTTCCGTGACAACGGCGAGAAGAGGGTAAACGTTGTATCGAGCCGGCTGGCATCACGTCTCGACACAACAGACCTGCGATCGATTACGGTGGACGGGAAAAAACTGCGGGAACTCCCCTTTTCGGAAGAAGAGGTGAAATCCATCGCCGGAGAGTTTTCGAAGCATGGCAGGAACGCAAGCTTGTTTCTCAATTCGCAGGCAACGAAAGAAGCTTTCAGCGCCACTGCCCGGTCATGTTCGTATTTGCATGTGGCCACACATGGCGTGGTCAACAGAACCGATCCCCGCAGGTCGGCGCTGATATTTGCACAAGACTCCGGGTCAAAGGATCAGTTGGACGGCGCGCTCTTCGCGGCTGAGGCCTACAACCTTTCCTTGGATGCGGACCTCGTGGTGTTAAGCAGCTGTGAGAGCGGAGTGGGGAGTTATGTGACCGGCGAGGGGATGTATACGCTGACACGAGGGTTTCTCTATTCCGGCGCCCGCAACGTCACCTATTCCCTCTGGAAGGTGAAGGACCATCATACCTCCGAACTGATGAGGTACTTCTACCGGGGTATCCTCGACGGCAGCCGTCCCGGCAAAGCACTTCAGCAGGCGAAGATTAAGATGCTTTCGCAACCGGAGACGTCGTTCCCCTTCAGCTGGGCAGGGTTTGTATTGATCGGGGAGTAAACGTCTGGAACCCTGCGATTCTGCTCCCTCCGGCGGTCCATCCACTTGCAGCCGAGTTCTTCCCCTTCGTCCGCATAAGAGTCTTGTTGAAGGGGTTCCCTGAATTGTCCCTCATCAAAACTCCGTCCTGGAAAGAATGAACCCGTAGCCCCTCCGCTACCCGGAGCCTTCGCGCTTCAAAGCTGGCAGTGAATAAGAGTTTATGATCGAAGAGGAGGAGAGACCGCGGGGATTTTTGTTGGAGGGCGGTTGCCTGAACGGAAAGGAGGTGGATTCCCCCTCCCTGCTGTGGGCAACAATCGGAAGGCGCGTTGCTGTTTATCTGTTCGTTGCCCTTCGTGGTTCCACCTTCAGCGCTGCGGTAGCTGTTCGCGACCCTTTGGCTCGACAGCAGTGGCATGCGCAAGCGCCGCGGGCGTCAGGCAGGCCTGCATCACTCTCACCGCCAGAAGCGGGCAGGCAGGCGCTCGCCCGCCGTGTTTCGTCTTTTGGCGGGCCGTGTTGCCGTTTGTCAGGCGCCGGCCCCCTCTCGTAGAATGGCGCGTATTCCTTCGATATGATGCATTAGATGATCTGCCTGCATCTGAATCACAAACCCGACAGGAACTCGTTCGATTTCACCTTGCCGCGTGCGTAGAGCCACGGAGCGGTTCCACGCTTCTGGCACATTTGCCAAGAGTTGAAGAACATGACCCCGGATGGCCCTCAGCAGTGACAACGATGCATCTATTGATCGTTGGTTGTACGCCCACCGATCGCCCCATGTCACCTGCGGGAGCGACCAGTACCATCCCAAGGCAAATTCGGCTTCTTCGTTGCCCAGTGCCATTTTGATGCAGACCTTCCAGAGATCATCGCCATCGACAACATGATGGACGATCTGCCGAATAGACCAGCCGCCCGCGGAAGGCCTGGCGTCTAACTGGGCATCCCGAAGACCCATCACGGCATGTTCGAGGAGCATCGGTCCTTCTTGAAACCGGGATATTGCGCGATCTCGATCTTCTGGTGCGTTCATATCTGCCTCTGTGGTAACTTGTTGGCCGTTGCGCCTAACGTGTTCAGTGCCCCCGCACGTTTACTGGTCATTCTCCAGCAACTGGAGTGCATCATACTCGATCTTCCACGGTGATGACTATTTTCCCTCGGGCATGTCCTCCTCCGAGATACCGGAGAGCTTCAGCCGTTTCACTTAACGGGTAACGTCTATCGATAACCGGTACGACTTTGCCAGCTTCCAGAAGGCCTTTCATAAAAGCCAGATCCTCCTGGTTGGCTCTTGCCGATAGGCCCCCCATTTTCTTTCCGCCGGTTTGTGACATCCAGGATCCCAGGAGCATGGCCTCGAAGATCTGAGCCGTGGAACCTCCTGCCATAACATAAACGCCCTTGGGGTTTAAGGCACGCTTATAAGCTGAAAGCGAATGATATCCGTTTGCGGCAAGAATCAGGTCATACTGCCGGCCACTTTGGGTGAAATCTTCTTTGGTGTAATCAATAACATGGTCTGCCCCAAGCGAGCGCGCCTGGTCCACATTCCTGGTACTGCACACGGCGGTCACTTCAGCCCCAAACGATTTGGCGATCTGCACCGCAAACGTCCCCACCCCACCTGAGGCGCCATTAATCAAAACCTTTTGCCCCGGACGAATTTGCCCTTTATCGCGCAGACCCTGCAGGGCAGTGACGGCTGCCATTGGCACAGCCGCTGCTTCATCAAACGATAGATTGGCTGGCTTCAAGGCAAATGCACTTTCAGAAGCCGATACATACTCCGCAAAACTGCCATTACCGTGTCCGGCCATATCCCCGAAGACCTCATCACCTGGCTGAAACTGCTTGGCGTTTCTGCCGACCGCTTCAACGCGCCCCGCTATGTCAGCGCCGAGTCTCATGTTTTTAGGTTTGAGCAGCCCCCCGCCCATCACGCGAATCAAGAATATGTCAGCGGTCAGGAAATGCCAGTCATATGCATTTACGGATGCCGCATAAACCTTTATCAAGACTTCATCGTCCTTGGGAGTAGGTTTTTCCACGTCCTTGAACTGAAGAACATCCGGCGAACCGTATTTTGAGTACACAATTGCTTTCATAGATCTTCCTTCAAGATTATTATGTTTTCATCGGTACGGATGTCGGCCGTCATAGCATATATTGCCCTGCCACAGTGCGCGGGGCAATTGCACATAACGTCTGCACAAACCACGACGTTGTTGCCGCTATCAAATGACTAATTCTCTCGCGGCAAAAACAATGGAGGGTGCACAATAATACTTTTCAATAAAGGATATGTCGTGGTTTCTGCTGTTATATGCAGTACCCAGCGCATCCTAGAACCCCTCTCAAAATACGTGGATGCATTTTGGATTAAGCCCGGTTGAATATCTCAATAGTAATTAGCCTATAAAACAAATCCTACTCTATTAATGACAAGTTTTGGTAAAGTCCACATAATTGGGTCTGGAAATCAACGCTTCCTATTCTGTTTGATAACGATGTGGGCCGCTTTTTTAGATGGCACATACTCAACGCATTCATATCCGAGTTCAAGTAAATTTATGTCGTGCAATAAGCTCTCACCAGATCCAAGTAGAGTGGGTGATACAGCGATGTGCATTTCGTCCACTAACTGTGAACTCAAATATTGCCGAATTGTTTTAGTCCCACCTCCTAACCGAATATCCTTTCCCTTGGCTTTCGCTTTTGCCATCGTTAGCGCAGCTTCGATTCCCTCGGTGACAAAGTGAAATGTTGTTCCTCCCTCCATCTCAATAGACGGTCTAGCATGATGAGTCAAGACGTAAACAGGTGTATGATATGGGGGATTATCTCCCCACCACCCTTTCCAAGATTGATCTGCCCAGGGGCCTCTCATTGGGCCGAACATATTTCTTCCCATTATCCATGCGCCAATATTTTCAAATCCTCTAGCGGCAAAATCATCATCAACACCCTTGGTGCCTCCCGTTTCCCTACCGGCAAACATCTCACTGTGCATTACTTGAAATGTCTTCGTTGGCAAAACCCATCCAT
>DAIUKN010000102.1:0-7880 GCA_036848195.1 Bacteroidota bacterium | reverse complement strand
ACCGTCCGGGTGGAGTTCGAACTTCATCCGGAGAAGTCCACCGTCATTGGCGCCTTCCAGCGGCAGGGAGCCACCTACATATCCCTCACCGACCTGGTGCAGGTCGCGCAGCTGAACGCATTCGAGAATCATGAGGCACGGAAACTCGAAATCAAGTTTCCCTCCTACCGCATCAAGATCTCCGGCGGTAATCCCTTCATCGTGATTACCGGAACCGCACCGTCGTCATCCGGAGGTCGCCGGCAGAACATCATGCAACTCTCTCGCGAAGTGATCTTCGCCGCGAATTCTTATTTCGTCCCCCTGGATGGCCGGGGACTATATCTCGACCTGCTCTTGAATACGCCTGTCACGTACGACCGTACGACGAGAGTGATCAGGATCGGCTCACCGAGTGTGGCCAGGGGGTTCGATATTCCCTCCCTGCGTCTCGAGCCGAAAGCGAACGGGACGCTTATCCGCATCACTGCGACGAAGAGGCTCGAAGACATCGAAAGCTGGTTGCGACAGGACAACTGGCTCTACGTCACCATTCCGGACGCGCACGCAGATGTCACCACCATCAATGCGATGAAACCCGCCGGACTTATCCGGAACATCGTCGCTATACAGTCGCCCGCATCCGTCCAGCTGACGTTCAAACTGACGGGACGGATTGCGACCTCCGAGATCCTCCGCGACGAAGCCAATCACGACATCCTCATTTCGGTCCGGGCGCAGGGCAAGGAAGAAACCGCTCTCCCGGAGAAGAAGCAGCACGATCTCCAGGCGGGACTGGAGGATCAACGCAAGCGGTGGGAGCTGGATGTCATTGTGATCGATCCGGGGCACGGCGGGAAGGACTGGGGAGCGAGCGGCGTCTCGGGGGTCCGTGAGAAGGACGTCACCCTCGGAACCGCGCTGAAGCTCGGAAAGCTCATTCAGAAAAGCATGAAAAGCGTCAAAGTCGTTTTCACACGGAAAGATGACAGGTTTGTCGAGCTTGATCGCCGCGGCCAGATCGCGAACGAGGCCGGAGGGAAACTCTTCATCAGCATTCACGCCAACTCATTGAAACAGAAGCCCCACCCCACCCGCGGCTTCGAAGTCTACCTGCTCCGCCCCGGACGAACGGAAGAGGCGATTGCCATTGCGGAAAGGGAAAACGCCGTGATCGAGCTGGAAGAAGGGTATGAGAACCGGTACAAGGAGCTGACCGACGAGAACTTCATTCTCGTCACCATGGCCCAGACCGCACACATGCGTGCGAGCGAATTGTTTGCCGGCCTGGCGCAAAAAGAGCTGGAGTCGACGACAGGCTTGCAGAACCGGGGGGTGAAGCAGGCGGGTTTCTATGTCCTGGTTGGCGCGTCTATGCCGAATGTTCTCGTGGAAACGGCCTATCTTTCCAACAAGCAGGATGAGCGGTTCCTCAAGAGCGAAAGCGGCCAGCAGAAGATTGCCGACGCCCTCTTCGGCTCCATCAAACGGTACAAGGAGGAATACGAAAAACAGCTGACCGAAGGGAAGGACATCGGCCAGCGATAGCAGGCGCGACCGCCTTCGGTACGTTCCTGAGACAGGCAGCCTGCTCCGTCACGATGATGCCCTTCGCGGGGGGAGAGACTCCTAGCCGGCTTTCCCGTCTTCCTTTACTGCCTTTTCGACGTCATCCTGAATATCCCGCATCGCTTTCTTCATTTCGCGCAGGCCCCGTCCCAGGTTCTTCCCCAGCTCGGGGAGTTTCTTCGGACCGAAGAAAATGAAGACGACAAAGAGGATGACCAGAATCTCGGTCCCGCCGATGTTCTCAAACACTTCATCACCTCGTATGCTGTTTCTGCTGCATGATTCTGATTTCTTCCTGTGCTTTCGCCAGACAGTCCGGGCAGAGCCCATGGCTTGGCAAAGGCCCGCCGCTCTCGATAATGAACTTCTCAATCGGTTGCCAGCTCCCCCTCGGTGTCCGATATTTCTTGCAGCCCGCGCAGAGGGGGAGTAACGAACCGAGGTTTTGGATCGTCTTCTTCTCCTGCTGCATGAATCTCAGTGTTTTCAGGAACCCCACGACGAGGAGAAGGACACCCGCCATATCACTGAGGTTGCCCGCCAGCGCCAGACTGTAGCGCCACGTTTCGTCCTCCGCAATCGTCGGCGCCGGCCCGGCATGTTCCACAAGCACATCTGACATGCGTCCCGCCATCAAAAGGACGACGCCCGCAATGATTGGGATGAGCGAACGGAAGCTCCTCCTCTGCCTCCAGAGCAGCAGGAACGCGATGACGAGCAGAACAGCGCTGAGGAGATCCGGGATGTAGGTCATCGCAGCCTCCTACTGAAGGTGAAAGAAATAGTAGCGCGGCACCTTCCCCTCGGTACATTTCACCGCGGGCATCGGCAGATGCATCAGGTCCACGGCCTGCTGGGCGAGCAGCACATCCTCGGAAGGTGCCGAAAACAGATGCTCGAGGTGAAGGTCCAGTCCGATGGCAATCTCGCGTCGCGTCTGGTTATCGTCCACGCTGTATCCAACGGCTAGCTGGAGCCCGTCAGGCCAGAATGGTGCGATGCCATCCGGGAGCAGGCGGTGAACCGCAGCGGTTATCCAGATGGTCATGGCGTCGTAATCACGCGTGAAATTGGCGGGAGAGGTAAAGCCGACTTTGGACCAGTAGCTGAATTTGAAATTGAAGTTCTGCAGGAACGGGACCTGTGATTGCAGAATGCCGTAGCTCGTCCCCGCGACGTCGAACACGAGGTCCTGATAGTCGAATCCGTATGGGGTAAACCCATCGCCGATCTCGATCTCGAACCCGTTCCAGAAGGATATGCCGGCAGCCCACCAGAGTGCTGTCGATGGCTCTACCCCTCCCCACTGCAGAATGTTGTTTATGCTTTTGAAGATGGCATATGCGCCAAAAAAGTGTCCGGGTTTGTCGATGCCCAGATGGCTACCCGACAGCCAGTTCTCATCTGTGTGACGGAGAAAGGAAAAAGGCTTCTCGGCATCCTTCCACCAGGTGAAGTAGGAATCAATGAGCGTCCCGACAGTGATGGCTCCCACCATTCCCGCTGCCACGACTTTGCGGGTCGGCCAGCCGTCCTTCCGGGAGAAACCGGTCACCGTCAGAACGGAATCTTGCCCGCGCCCCGTCCCCGCGGCCAGAAGGATGAGGAGAACGGCTGACCCTATGACCCGGGGGGCAGACGGCCGGCAAACGCTCATGCCCGCTCCACATTCTTTACGGTGATCATCCCCTCTTTGACGACTTCCCGGACCCGGGGAAGAACCGCGCGGATCTTCTCGGCATCATCGATGAACAGAATCATCATAGGGCCTTCATCGGCTCCGCCGATCGTACGCGGATGGTGGAGGTGGTGGCGGTGGCCGTAGCCCATGAGTGCCGCAAACACCGTCGCTCCGCGGATTCCATGGTGCATGAGATATCGCATGAGGTACTCATGCATGGGTTTCCCCTCATGCAGGTCGCCTTCATCCAGAAAAACATTCACTTCGAGCATCGCGTAACCTCCGTATCACTGTTCATCAGGGTTTGAGGATTCCCGCTTCCGTCCGGCAACCAGACGATAGACGGACGGCAGCACCAGCAGTGTCAGCACGAGGGCGGAGGAGAGGCCCCCGACAATCACGGTGGCAAGCGGGCGTTGCACATCGGATCCAATCCCTGTCGCATGCGCGGCGGGCAGAAGTCCCAGGAGTGCCAGCAGCATGGTCATCAGATTCGGGCGAAGTTGTATGACCGCAGCACGGCGGACGGCATCGCCGACCTGCAGACCGTCATCCTCGATCAGCCGGTTCGTGCGGGAAACGTAGAGAACGCCGGAAATGATCGACACTCCGAAGAGCGATATGAATCCGACTCCGGCGGATACGGTGAAGCTGTATCCCCGCACCAGGAGCCCGAGGATCCCACCGACGAGGGCAAACGGTATGGCGGACATCGCGATGCCGACATGGCGGACGCTCCGATAGAGCGTGAACAGGACGAGAAAGATAATCCCGATCGTCAAAGGGATGACAATCGCCAGGCGTCGTGCGGCCCGAGAGAGATTTTCGAACTGGCCTCCCCAGATGATCGAATACCCTTTCGGCATCGCCACCGCGGCCCCGACCTTTGCCTGGGCCTCTTCGACGAAGCTTCCCTGGTCGCGCCCGCGGATATTCGTGCGGACTGAAACCTGGCGCTGGCCGTCCTGACGTTGGATGATTGTCGGGCCGTCCTCGAGCTTGATCGTTGCGAGCTGAGACATCGGGATGCGTGCGCCTGACGGGGAGGAGACCAGCATCGTCTGCACGGCCTGGATCGAGGAACGGTACTCGGGCGAGTACCGGACCACGATGTCAAAACGCCGCGAACCATCATAGAGTTTGCTGATTGTCTTCCCGCCGATCGCAGCCTCGATCATCTTCTGCACGTCGCTGACGTTTATGCCAAACCGGGCCGCCGCAGTCCGGTTGATATCCACGGCCAGTTGAGCCTGGTTTCCTTCCTGTTCGATGCCATATTCCGTCGCTCCCGGGATCATCCTGATCACCGCGAGGATGGAATCGGCCTTCAGCCGCATCAGGTGCAGATCCTCTCCATTGATCAGTATCGCGAGGTCGGCAACACTCCCGGTGACGGCCTCGGTGACATTGTCCAGGATCGGTTGGGAAAATGAGAACAGTGCTCCCGGAACGGCGTCCTCGAGCTCGCGCTTGATCTGCAACAGGAGTTCATGTTTGGAGATCTGGTTCGTCCAGGTCGAGTACTCTTTCAGCCCCACGAAAACCTCCAGGCGGTTGGGGCCGTACGGGTCGGTCCCGTCGTCATTGCGGCCCAACTGGGTCAGTACGACATTCACCGGCTTATGGCGCCCGACGACATCCCGGACCGTCGCCGTGTACCGGTTGGCCTCGTCAAGAGAGATGCCGACAGGAAAGAAACAGCGGATATTTATCGCTCCTTCATCCAGTTCCGGGAGAAACTCCATCCCGATCCCGCGGATTCCCACAACGAGGATCAGGGCAACGACGCCAAAGGCTGCGGCCGCGGTTGGGATCGGCCGCTGTGTCAGCCAGTTCACGGTGCGGTCATACCGCCGCTCGACCCAGGCATAGAGAGGATTGTGCCATTCGATCGGTCCCGGATTCGGCGACGTGAAGTACCTTCGATACATGATCGTCATCAGCACGGGGATCACGGTCAGCGCGAGGATCATCGATCCGGTAATCGCATACGCGAGTGTGAAGGCCATCGGGGAGAAGAGTTTCCCTTCAACCCGCTGGAACGAGAAGATCGGCAGATACGCCAGGATGATGATCGTGATGGAAAAAAAGATCTCCCGCCCCACCTCCTGCGCAGAGCTGAGCGTAAACCGGATGATTCCCTGGCTTCGCTCCTCCGTCCCGGCATCCCGGTAACAGCGCATGATGTTCTCCACCATGACGACTGCTCCATCGACAATAATGCCAAAGTCGATGGCCCCGAGAGAGAGCAGGTTGGCAGGAATCCCGGTCAGCTTCATCATGCTGAAGGCAAAGAGCATCGAAACGGGAATGGTTGTGGCCACCACCAGCGCGGACCGGACGCTCCCCATGAAGAAGATGAGCACGATGATGACGATCGAAATGCCCTCAAACAGCGTCCGGGATACCGTTGCGATCGTGTAATTGACCAGCTCACTCCGGTCGTACGTGATCTGCAGGTGCACTCCATCGGGCAGGGTGTTCTCGTTGATCTCCCGGACTGCCTTCTTGAGCGCCTCTACGACTTCGGAGGGGTTCTCCCCCCGCCGCATGGCAACCAACCCCTGCACGCCCGATGCTGATGCCGCCCTTGTGGAATCTCCCCCTTGCAGAGTGTAGCCCAGAATGCCTGACGGCGGAAGGGGATACTCCTCGATGCTGGCAAGGTCGCGGACGAACACCGGCACTCCTCCCATGGACGCCACCACGATATTCCCGATGTCCTCGCGGGTACGAATGGCCCCGATCCCGCGGACGACGAACCCCTGGCCTCCGCGCTTTATGACGTTGCCGCCCGTATTGAGGTTGTTGGCGGTGATAGCATCAATCACATTCTGCAGCGTGAGTTTGTACCGCAGGAGCCGGTCCGGCGATGTGATGACATGGTACTGCTTCACCAGCCCGCCGAAGTTGATCACATCCGCAACGCCAGACACCTGCAGGAGTCGGGGAATGACCACCCAATCCTGGAGTGTCCGCAGTTCCATCGGCGTGTGGTCCTCTGTTCCTTCCACCACGTAGCGGAAAATCTCTCCAACGGGTCCCGTCAACGGCCCAAGCGACGGAGCAATACCGTCGGGAAGGAGAGCGTCGTTGAGTTTTTCCAGCACCCGCTGCCGGGCGAAGTAGTCGTCGACGCCGTCCTCGAACGTCAACTGGATCACCGAAAGGCCGAAGATCGTCTTCGACCGCCTCGTCAGCACGCGGGGAACAGCGTTCAGCGCCCGCTCAATGGGCAATGTGATCTGTTGCTCCACCTCTTCCGCTGCACGGCCCGGGTACTGGGTGATTACCGTGACCTGCGTGTCGCCCACATCGGGATAGGCCTCCTTCCTCAAATCGGTCCAGGCCCAGACGCCAACCACAATGCTGACAAGGACGAAACCGAGCGTCGCGGGACGCTGGTTAAGCGCAAATCCGAGAAGTGTTCTAATCATGAGTACCTGAGCTCAGGAAGATTACCGCACTGGAGAACCAGGATCGGATTCGGGAAATCGCCCTCCCCAAAACCCAGCCCGATCTGCAGGAAGAACCCTGCGGTGAACGCATCATAGGCAAGACCAGAGTAGCTTTGCGAGAATGATTGGACAACATCCTGCTGTTGGTCGGCCAGTGAGATGCTCGACGAGCTGGTGATCACCGCTCCCGGCACCGGAAAACCACCCACGTCGATGTCTTCCTGCCCGGCATGCCCACCGCACGCCGTAGGAACGGTGACGAAAACCAGCATCCGCCTCCGATCCGGTCGTCGTCGCACAGCACTCTTCATGATTCCCTTTCTTCGCGATTAGAACCCGAAACTGAGCCCCTTGAGAAGCATCGCTCCCGCCATCACAACCGTGTCGCCGTCATCGATCCCGCTGAGAACAACGGTTTCCGTCGCACCGGAGTGGGCGAGGGTCACCGGACGGCGCACAAACACACCAGGCGCAGACTCGACGAAGGCGTAGTCCTTCCCGTCGACCGTGACGATGGCAGACAGAGGAAGAACAAGTGCTCCTTCGAGCGGGTCGCCGAAATCGACACGGGCAAACATTCCCGGTAGCAGCTTCCCCCGCGGATTCGGCATTGCAACGCGCACCTTGACGGTCCTGGTCACGGGGTCGACGACATCGCCGATCGCCTCCGCGTTTCCATTGAATTTCTTGTCGGGAAACGACGAGAAGACGACGTCGACATCTTCGCCCTTCTGCACTTCATTCAGCTGGTTCTCCGGAACGTCCGAGATGAGCCAGACGGTGTTCGGAGTCGCCCGATCCAGTTCCGCAGGGTTGTATCCGAGCGCGCGAAGCTTTCCGTCACTCTCCGCCATAGCGGCTCTTGCGTTGGCGGCGTCCACTTCTGACTGGTTCAGGTCCTTGACGGTCGCGCCCTGATTGTCAAACATCTCCTTGATTCTGGTGAGATTGGCGGCCGTGAGGTTCACGTTACCCCGGGCCTGCCGGTAGCCGGACCAGAGCGAGGTTACGTCGGATGATTCGAACAGAATTATCCGGTCGCCGCCAGTGGTTGCGGGGAGAATTGAAGCCACAACCCGAGCCGGTGCGATCACCGAAATGGTGGCTCGCCCCTTCTTCACCTCTCTGCCCGTCACCTGCCGGAGACCGGCGCTCCCCGGCGGGAAGGCAATCGTTGTCCCTCCTTCAGAGAC
>DAIUKN010000101.1:0-7883 GCA_036848195.1 Bacteroidota bacterium | reverse complement strand
GCCGGCGATGCCGTACAGCTCGCCGCCCGCGAGCAGGCCGAAGATGACGAGAAGGTCTCCTGGAGCGTCTTCCCGATGTGCGGATAAAGCTGCTCCACCCGGACGGTGTTCACACCGAGTTGATGCAGCACCCAGAGCTGCGCCGCGGCAATGTCGTCGCGAGAATCGGAGATCGTTCCGTCAAAGTCCAGGATGATGTTCGCGTAGCCCATTACGTGGCCAACCCCAACGTTGCTGCCGTCATGAACAGCCCCACAATGGTCTTCCCATCCTTCAACTCCCCCCGCCGGACCATCGCCAGAGCTTCGGCCAGGGGGATCACTTCGAGCGTCATTGTGAACTCCCCTTCCTCGCGGCGATGGCCATCCGGAGAATGCGTGAGGCCGGTGGCAAGGTAGAGGTGGAGTTCTTCGTCGCAGAATCCGGGAGTGGTGTAGATGGACGTCAGTTTCTTAAGCCTCCCGGCAACCCAGCCGGTCTCCTCTTCAAGCTCGCGACCAGCGGCAATGGCCGGATCTTCGCCGGGATTGAGTTTTCCGGCGGGTAATTCGAGGATGTGACGGCCAAGCGGGTAGCGGAGCTGTCGGACCAGAATCACACGGCCGTCGTCAAGGAGGGGAACCGTGACCGCCCCTCCGGGGTGGTGCGCGATTTCGCGCACCGAACGATTGCCGGATGGATATTCCACCTGGTCCACGAACAGGTCGAAGGTCCTCCCCCGGTAGAGCACTTCGCGTTGAATTTGTTTCAGCTCCAGAGAAGGATTCACAGCGCGGGGCCGCCTTCCTGCTGCACGTGAACGAAGCGCCGCGGGACCGGCATCGCGATGCGTTCATCCTGGAATGCTACGTAGGCGCGCTCGCGAAGCTCCGTCTCTGTCGCGTATTGGGTGAGGTACGAGGAGGCCCGGGCTACCAGCGTAAATTGAACTGCGGCTTCACCCAGAGCGGTGACGGAAACTTGCGGCATCGGATCTTGGAGAATATCCGGATGGGCAGCGGCAAGCCCTAAAAGGATTTTCCGGACCTTCTCAGGGTCGGTTCCATACGCAAGGTCAAACCGGATCAGCACGCGCATGGGACGCTGGGGGTGAGAATAGTTGGTGATCCGGCTCTTGATCAGTTCACTGTTCGGAATCACCATGACGTTACTGTCAAAATTCACCAGCCTTGTCGATCGAAGGCCGATCTCCTTCACGTCCCCGATCTGCCCTGTTGCAACCTCAATCCGGTCGCCAGCCCGGAACGGCCGATCGACAAGAATAACGAAGCCAGCAATCATGTTGGCAAGAGTCTCTTGCGCCGCAAGAGCCACGGCCAGGGAGCCTACTCCCAGCGACACGAGAAGGCTGCCGATATTGATCCCGAAGTGGTCGAGGACAATGATGATGGCCACTAATCCGACAAGGCCATTCACCGCCTTGTCCGCCAGCGGACCGAGGGTCAGCTTCAGATTGGAAGTCCCCTCAACTGAAATCCTGTCGAGATACCAGTGGATTGTCTCGCGGATGATGCCCAGAAGGATCTTGAGAACGAGAATCGCAAACACGATATAGAGAATCGCGTCGGCGTAATCCAGAATCTGACCCAGAGTGAGGTCAGCCGGGGTGAGGGCCTTGCGGATCTCCCGGGATGCGATGCCCAGACCCGTAACGACCATGAGCGGACGGACATGGGTGAGGAGGACATCGAGGATCCGGTCGTCCAGCACCGTTTCCGTCTTGGAGAAGATCTTGCGGCCGACAAAATGGAGGAGCGAACGGACTGCGCGCGACAGAAGGGAGAACACGATGACGATCGTCGCACCGATCACCAAATGATACGTCAGGTCATTGCCCAGGAATTCCCTCACGGAGCGTTCCCCCTGCTCCCCGGCTTCACCACAGGGAGGCCCTGTTGACAGAGAGGACAGTGATCCGGCTGATACGTCACCACCTTCATCGTAAGGACCGGATACTGCACTCCCCCGGCTTCAACGGGAAAACGGACGGCCCCGCCGCTCCGATCGACGATGTAACCGACCCCCGCAACGTGGCCACCCGACTTCTTTACGATCTCTATCACCTCGCCGACCGAGCCACCTGTCGTTACCACATCTTCACAGACGAGGACCCGCTCGCCGGGGGTGATCTCGAATCCCCGCCGCAGCTGCATCGCACCTTCGCTCCTCTCCGCGAAGAGGGTCCGGACATTTAGCTGGCGGCCTACCTCCTGTCCGACCACGATACCGCCAAGCGCAGGAGCAATGACCACACTGACGCCCGCGGACCGGAACTGCGACGCAATGTCACCACAAAGGATATCGCAAAATCGGGGAAACTGGAGCACCTTCGCACATTGAAAATACTGGTTGCTGTGAAGGCCGGACGTCAGGCGAAAATGTCCTTCCAGAAGTGCACCGGACTCCCGGAACATGGAAAGAACGCTTTCTGGTGGAATACTCATTGCCATTTCACAGAGGTTAATAGAAAAAGAGCCGCACGCCTGCTCGAACCGACAGGGACAGCCCGACTTCGGGGTCGTTATAGAGGTAGAGTGCCTTCCCTTCAACCTCCAACGCCACGGTGCGGTCCAGGTAGAAATCGGCCCCCAACAGACCAGCTACTGCGAGCCGCGTCCGGCCCGGAATCTCGTAGTAGGTTGTCCGGATACCGTTGACCGTGGTCTGGTAGACGGCCAAGGTTGCCTTTGCCGCACCTACCGAGGCGCCGATGAATGGAGACACCGGAGGCTTAGAGAGAAAAGCGTAGCGCCAGGTAACATAGAGATGGAGCAATCCGAGATTGCGTTTCTCGTAGGAGACGCCGGGAAACTGCGTCTCGAAAGCGCCGCTCCGGAAAAACAACATGCTTCCCTCTGCTCCGACGCCAAGGGAAACCAGCCGGTGAACCTGGGCAAAAAAGGCGAACGAACCCCCGGGCCCCATTGTCCAGAAATCTGTCAGATGGCTATGCGACAGCGGGACGGTGAGTCCGGCGGACATGACAATGCTCCGGCGCGGTATCCGGGTTGACGGCCGGGGCAACAGCACGGCTTTTTTCTCCTGCGATGGCGCGGTCTGCTGGGCATACACCGAGCCCCAGGCGATCGAGAAACCGAGAACGACCCGGAGGATTATCGTCGTCGCCCTGCACACAGCCAGCCTCCTCATTCGTTCTACCAACGCTTCGCCTGCCTCAGCCCGACAATCTGCCCGACATGGTTTGCACCGTGACCCGCATAGGTCGAGAGAGTCCCCTCCATCGTCACCTCGCCGCGTTCTGGGTGATACGCCGTGCGCGCCCAGGCACTCTCAGGCAGTGCGGCCAGCAGGGTTGCCCAGCGTTCGTGCAAACCGCGAATGATGGCAAGGGAGCTCTGAACCGGCACCCCATGGGAGTCCGGCAGTCCGGCCCATGCATCCTGGTCGTACGGCTTCAGCGTCGGATGATTCTCGGTCACCATCAATTTCATCCGCACAAAAGCGTTCATGTGCGAATCTGCGATGTGATGAACAACCTGGCGGACAGTCCATCCACCCTCCCGGTAGGGAGTGTCGAGCTGCTGGTCGTTGAGCCCCTTGACCGCCGCTTCCACTGCATTCGGAAGACTGTGGATCTTCTCGATTTTTTCCCGCCTCTCTGCTGTTGTCATGTCGTTCTCCCCTCTCTCAGTCTATGATGTCGCCGGATCTTGGCACTCACAGGCCATTCTCGGATCCTCCGGCAAATGGCTCTGTTCTGTTCTCGAATTCCGGACGGTAGTAGTCCGATGAACCATATTCCTGAACCCAGCCGCTCTCCAGGGAAAGCGCATCGAGAATCCCCAGGACCTTCTCGTACTCGCTTTCACGAATCTTTCTGTCGAGGAGCGGCATCGTCGCAGCTCTGTGCGTGGGATAGTACTGCGACATCACACTCAGCGTAGCGTTTTCCCCAAGAACCGACCGGATCCACGAGAGCGAGTCTTTGCTCCCGGCTATGTCGTTCGGCAAGACCAAGTGGCGGATGATGAGGCCCCGCTTTACAAGGCCGTCATCGCCCAAGACCAGTTCGCTCCCCACCTGCCGGTGCATCTCACGGATTGCGGCACGCGCAATCTGCGGGTAGTTGCGGACCTTCGAGTAGCGATAACCCGAATCGTCGTCGCTGTACTTCAGGTCCGGCAGATAGATGTCGATCACCCCGTCGAGCAGCCGGAGCACCTCGACGGAATCATAAGCATTGGTATTAAAAATGAGGGGAAGGTGGAGGCCACGTTCGGTTGCGATGATCAGAGACCGAACAATCTGGGGAACGAAATGCGTCGGAGAAACAAACCCGATCCCGTGGCAGCCCCTCTCCTGAAGCTCAAGCATCATATCGGCGAGCCGATCGAAGCTCACCTCGTTCTTTCGCTCTTCTTGGTAGTTTTGGCTTATCTGGTGGTTCTGGCAGTATACACAGCGGAGATTGCAGTTGCCGAAGAAGATGTTCCCCACACCGCCTGATCCGACCAGGAGTGGTTCCTCACCGAAGTGCGCGGTGAACGATGAAACAATGGGAAGATATCCTGAATAGCAGCGGGCAATTTCATCCCTCAACCGGTCATTTCCGCAGTTATGCGGACAGACCGTACATGGGGCGAGCATGTGCTCCAGTGCGTCGACACGCCGGCGGAGTTCCCCGGATCGATGAAGCGCGAGATATGAAGGAACGAATCCCATACCCCAAAAATATACCGAATTGAGCGGTGGGATTCCACATACAGCAGCTTTTCAGAGTACAACCTCCACTCTCTCCTTCGCTGCTCTCTCCAGCTCAGTCCGATAAACAATGTGTTTTGAGTCTATCGCACGGTCAACCGCGAGGATGCCGTGGATATGGTCAATCTCGTGCTGTAGAAGCTCCGAAAGGGCTCCTTCAGCTTCCAGCTCCCGTTTACGGCCTTCACCATCCTGGTACCGGACGAGGACGGAGAGATTTCTTTTCACTCTGACCATAAGGTCCGGAAAGCTGAAGCAATCGTCCCAGAGAGTCATCTGTTTCCGGCTGCGCCTGACGATGACGGGGTTGACCATCGCGACCGGCTCGCCGGCATCGATGTAGATAATCCTTTCCCCGACCCCGATTTGAGGTGCGGCTATTCCGCGGCCGAAACCATTGCTCTTCCGGAAATTCTCAAGCGTGTCACGCAAGTCGGCCACGACGTCCGCGAGTCGCCCGCTCCCGAAGGATGTCACGGGCGCGCAGTCGATCCTGAGCGCCGGGTTGCCGAGACGGAGTATCATCCTGACTGCCATGGGATCCTCTTTGTGAATGCTCCTACAACGGCGCTATGCGGTGCACCCTCCCCATTTTCTGCCCCAGGAATCGCTCGCCCACCTCGGTGAACCTGGCCGGGAGGTCGCTGACGAAAAACTGAAGGTTGGGATTGTGGGCGCTGGGATTGCGAAGCCCTTCGAGCTCGAGGGCGTGCTCGACTTCAGCAGCGGTCGCTTCGCCGGAATCAATCAGCGTTACCCCGGGGTCCATCGCGCCCTGGATCGCTTCACGCAGGACCGGATAGTGGGTGCATCCGTGAATCAGCGTGTCAATTTTTTCGAGCCTCAAAGGAAACAGGTATTCCTTCGCGACCATTGCGGTCACTTTGTGCTCGATCCAGCCTTCTTCGGCGAGCGGGACAAAGAGCGGGCACGGCCGCGAAAACGTCTTGATGGAACTGTCGATCTGACGGATTGCATTTGTGTATGCTTCAGAATGTACCGTGGCGATGGTGCCAATCACCCCGATCCTTTGCCTGCTGGTGGCGTTCACTGCGGCGATTGCGCCCGGATGGATCACACCAATCACGGGGACCCCCGCCCGCTTTTTGACCACGTCGATCGCCACGGCCGAGACGGTGTTGCAGGCGATAACCACCATCTTCACCCCTTTTGAAATCAGGAAGTCCGTATCCTGGGCGGCATATTCGCGGACGACCTGGGGCGATTTCGGACCGTAGGGGACCCGGGCCGTATCGCCAAAGTAGACGATGTTCTCCCCGGGAAGCCTGCGGTGGAGCGCACGGACTACCGTCAGCCCTCCGATGCCGGAATCGAACACCCCGATCGGTTTGGCGTTCATCCCAATTCCTCTTCGGCCATTCTTTTCACTGTAGCAAGGATTTCAGCCCGCACTGCTTCCCTCCGTGAAGGCTCGACCAGCGGGCGCCCCGCTCGGTCAAGGACGTAGAACGCATCGACGATTCCGTCGACCCGCGTCGCGATCTTGGCGAAATAGATGTCCAGTCCCAGCTTCGATATCGTCTCGGTGACACGGTAGAGAAAACCGACGGAATCCGCGGCGTACACGTCGATGATCGTGTACTTTGGCGCATCTTCAAACACGACGTCGGTCCGGATGCTCGGGTTGAGGGGCCCTTTCGGCCTGCGTTTCCATTTCCGCCGGTGTTCCTGGAACAGTTGCTCGATATCCTGGGCGCCCTCCATGACATTCACCAGGTCTTCGGCAATTTTCGAGCAGACCTGCTGTTCGAGGCGCTGCTTCGTAGAGGCGTCAGCCACGCGAAACCTGTCGATGATGATCCCGTCGTCGCGGGTGAAAACATTGGCATCGAATATATTGGCATCGTTGGCGGACATTACAGCACAGAACCGGGAGAGTGCAAAGGGAGCATCCTGCGCCACGACCGTCACCTCCGTGTAACCCTCCGAATGAGAGAAGATCGTCGAAACGCCCGTCCTCTCTTCGGCCTTCTCGATGTGCAGGGCGATCTCTTCCTCCGAAAAGACGCCGATGTACGAATCGTTCTGCATCCCCTGCAAATGGCGCTCCACGGACTCGCGGGGAACGGTCCTGCTGAGAGTGTCCACCAACCGTTCAACAGTCGCATCCTTCTTCGCCCGGTGGAAAGCATCGATCTGCTCTCCCTGGAGGTTCCGCCGCAGAATTTCCGCAGCGTGTTGATACAGATCCTGCAGCATTGCCGACTTCCATTCAGTCCAAACATTGATATTCACCGCAGAGAGATCGGCATAGGTCAGGATATAGAGGTAGTCCAGCAGCTCCGGCCGCTCAAAACGGGCCGCGAACTCCTTGATCGTCTCCGGATCATGGATGTTCCGACGAAAGGCCACCTGCTCCATCACCAGATGGTTGCGGATCAGGAAGGCCACATCGGAGAAGACCTCGTCCATTCCGAGACGACGGAGGACAGTCCTCGCTACTGCGACTCCCGTAATCTCGTGATCGGCAACCCCTTCGGGCTTCGCGATATCGTGGAGGAGTATCGCGAGGTAGAGAACATCCTTCCGACGGAGCATACGGAAGACCTCGCGCAGGAGACCCTGCTCATTGTGGAGATCCTCGGCGTTTGCCACGGCAATCAGGGTGTGCTCGTCCGCGGTGAAGTAGTGGTAGACGTTGTGCTGAAAGAACGCTACGAGTCGCGCGAACTCCGGAAGGTACGCGCCGAGGACATTCAGGTCGTTCATTTCCCTGAGCGTCGCCGCCGCTCGGCCGGAGTTCAGAATCCGACGAAACATCGTCGCTAGCTCCGGTGAAGATTGTTCCTTTTCGTCGACCAGATCAACGCTCCTCTCAATCACCGCCCGAAGGCGGAAGTCAAGATCGAGATCGTTTTCCGCTGCGAGAAGGAAAGCCTCAAAGATCTCCGAAGCCGAGGCGAGGCGAACGATACCCTGTGCAATGGACAATGCATCGGAGTGGAGGAAAAATAGCCCGCGTACGCTCTCTTCGGCATGTTCGGGACGGCGAACCGGCTCGATCATCTCCCGGAACCGGTGTCCGAGTCGGAGGCTGAAGGCGTGGATTGTTCGCGCATGGAGATAGTAGCCGCGCATGAAGACCTCGACGGAACGCCTCGCACCTCCGGCGTCGCCCGGCACGCCATCAGCGTACCCAA
>DAIUKN010000100.1:0-8049 GCA_036848195.1 Bacteroidota bacterium | reverse complement strand
GCGAACGCAGTGAAGTGGCGGACACCGGGAATGAAATACCCGATGACGAGCGCCCACTTCCCCCTCCTCGTGATCCAGGCGCGGGCACGGCTCACGCCATCCTCACTCATGTGCAGAAATGGTGCCACTTTCCGGAGGAGGTACTCCCCGGGAATCCTCCCCAACAGATAGCTGATACTGACCCCCGTGATACTCCCGGAGAGCGCAGCGAGCGCCGTTGGAAGGGCGGTGAGCTCCCCCTTGAAGACGAGATACCCTGACAGCAGAAGCAAGGTCTCATCCGGAACCGGCAATCCCACAATTCCAAGCGCGAGGAGGCAGAAGATCGCCCAGGAACCATAGACGTGTACGAGATGCAGGATGGCTTCCATGACAGAAGGCTGTTACCGTTGGCACATATGCGGATTATCCGACCTGACTTTCCGCTCTCCTGAGCAGCCAGCGGAGAAGGATAAGCAGAGCTACCCCCAGTACCGCCAGCGAGACCAGGGCGGGAAGAAGCTCGATGAACCCGGCCCCCTCGAGTGCCAGCCGGCGATATGCCGTCATAATATGCGTCGAGGGAAGGAGAAGGGCAAGCCACCGCGACCCTGATCTTGATGCTCTTCCGCATGGTTCTCTTCTCTCCCCAGACAATTGTCAAGGGCGGTGCCACTCAGCCGACCAGCGAATTCTTGGCAAATCAAGCAGATTACCGGTTCTCGTGGGACATTGAACGATGTAGTCTCTGCTTTTCCTTTGTGGATTGCCGCGACCGGTGGAAATCTTGGCCGGTTTGCGATTTGAAGACGGGAGGCATATATTCACCTAGTGAATGAGGAACCTCCTGCTAACGTGAGCACCTCCGAAAACCTTACACTCCGCTATATCCTGAACCGCAGCACCATGCTCCACCGGGACCGTGTTGCGCTTTCGA
This sequence comes from Bacteroidota bacterium, assembly GCA_036848195.1. Classification (GTDB taxonomy): domain Bacteria; phylum Bacteroidota; class Ignavibacteria; order UBA10030; family UBA6906; genus DAIUKN01. The sequence continues at coordinate 7,133 of DAIUKN010000100.1, read as the reverse complement.
TGGTCGATGGCACGCCTATCACGTATGCAGGCCTTTCCGAGCAGGTGCAGAGCCTTTCGGAGTTCCTTCACGACCGCGGGATCATCGTGGGCGACCGGGTGGCCCTCCTCGGCGAGAATATGCCGAACTGGGGCATCGCCTTTTTTGCGATCACGACCATGGGAGCGGTTGCCGTTCCGATCCTTCCCGACTTCCACCCCAATGAAATTCAACACATCATCCGGCACTCGGAGGCGACAGCAATTTTCGTCTCCAAGCGTCTGTTTGCCAAACTTGAGGATGCCGAATTCAGTTCGGTGGGCACCATCATCCTGTTGGATGATTTTACGATCATCCCCCCGAAGATGAAGCGCGACAAACTCACCGAGCTGCTCGATCAGGGAAGCCGCGAATATGCGAAGCTGAAGGAAGCCGCGCTCAAGTTCGCCGGACGACTTCGTGCAACTGTCGCCGATAGCGATCTCGCAACGATCGTCTATACGTCGGGAACGACGGGACATTCCAAGGGGGTCATGCTTACGCACGGAAACATTGTCTCCGATGCCATGGCGGTCCCGCAGTTCATCAACTTGTCCAAGGAAGACCGTTTCCTCTCCATTCTCCCCCTTTCCCACACGTACGAATGCACACTCGGTCTTGTCGTTCCCATGCTGGCTGGCGCCGCCGTCTACTACCTGGACCGACTTCCGACGGCTGCCGTGCTCCTCCCTGCTCTGGCGCGTGTGAAGCCCACCATTATGCTTTCGGTGCCATTGGTTCTGGAGAAATTGTACAAGACACGGATTCACCCCCAGTTGACGGCAACGGCCGCTCGCCGGAGCCTCTACAAGGTTCCCTTTGTCCGGAAACAACTGCACCGGATCGCGGGGAAGAAATTGATGGAAACTTTCGGCGGCGCTCTGCGTATGTTCTGCATTGGCGGTGCACCACTCTCACCCGACGTGGAACTCTTTCTTCGGGAGGCCAGATTCCCGTATGCCATCGGCTACGGACTGACGGAAACAGCGCCTCTTGTTGCCGGCACAAATCCCGGCAAGACACGCTACCGATCGACCGGCCCGGCCATCCCCGGGGGAACGCAGATCAGGATTGATAATCCCGATCCCGTGACGGGAGAGGGTGAAATCGCGATCAAGGGTCCGACTGTCATGAAAGGCTATTACAAGGACGAGAGCCGGACCGCAGCAGTCTTCACTCCTGACGGATGGTTCAGGAGTGGCGATCTGGGAGTGCTTGACCATGACGGGTATCTCACCATCAAGGGGCGGTTGAAAAACATGATCCTTGGTCCTAGCGGGAAGAATATTTACCCCGAGGAAATCGAAGGGATCATCAACGAATTCGACGTCATCCTCGAATCGCTGGTCTTCCAGCAGGAACACCACATCGTGGCACGCGTACACCTCAATTATGAAGAGATCGACCGCGCCATCGAGGCCTTACACCTTACCGAATCCCAGGCTCGGGAACACATCCGCACCTTGCTGGCCAATCTGAAGAAGGAGATCAACAGCCGGCTCTCCTCCTTCGCCCGGATCCAGAAGCTTATTGAACAGACCGAACCCTTCGAGAAGACGCCGACACAGAAGATCAAGCGGCATCTTTATGTAACCTGAGCGGGTTGCCCGAATTCACTCTTGAACGCCATGATCTCTGTCCATCACCTCACCAAGCAATTCTCGCTCTCCCGGCAGCAGCGCCGGGAAATGGGCGTTCAACATACTGGGAGTACTATTGAGGCCGTGAGGGATGTCAGCTTCACCTGCACCCCCGGTCGTATTTTCACGCTGCTCGGTCCCAATGGCGCGGGGAAAACCACAACGCTCCGACTGATTGCCACGATGCTGGCCCCCACCTCGGGCAGCATAACCGTGGCTGGCTTTGACACCGTCAGGAATCCTGTCGACGTCCGCCGGCGCGTCGGGTTTCTCACCGGCAACACCGGCCTGTATGACCGCCTGACGCCCGACGAGCTGGTGAAATATTACGCCGACCTGCACAGGCTTGATCCGGGCACGTACAAGGCCCGTCGCGACCAGCTCTTCACGCTCCTCGGCATCCACGAGTTTGCCTCCCGCCGCATCGGAAAGCTTTCCAGCGGGATGAAACAGAAAGTCTCAATCGCCCGCACGATCATCCACGACCCCGACGTAGTCGTCTTCGACGAGGCAACCGCTGCTCTCGACGTCGTCACCTCCAGGAGCATTATCCAGTTCATCCGTGGCTGCCGCGAACAGGGAAAGACTGTGATTTTCTCCACGCACCGGATGGGAGAAGTCAGCCTGCTCAGCGACGATCTCGCTATCATCCACCGCGGCATGATGATCTTCAGCGGAACCTACAAGGAATTTCAGAGCCAGATGCAAACGTCGTCCGTGGAGGACGAGTTTGTGCGGCTGGTCGAGGCATCCTGACATGAAGACTCTCGTCACGATATTCAAGAAGGAGTTCACCGACACGATCCGCGATCGCCGGACGCTGTTTGTGATGGTTATTTTCCCGCTTCTCCTTTTCCCCGTCCTGATCACCGTGATGACGAAAATCCAGACCTCCCAGATGAGGAAGGCGGAGGAGAAGGTCCTCCGTGTCGGCCTCACCACCCGGGGGAACGCCGCGGGTATGCGCGAGGCGATCTCGCGATCCGGCTTCCGCCTGGTGGATAACGTCCCCCCGGACAGCGCGGAAGCCCTTCTCCGGCGCGACAGCCTCGATGCGGTGATCGCCGTTGCGGCGGATTTCGACCGCGACGTGGCGGCGCTGAAACCGGGAACAGTCCAGCTCTTCTTCAAAACGTCCGACGACTTCGCCATCGGCAGACGCAGACTGATGGAAAGCGTAAGGAGCTATGAGAAGAAGCTGCTCGCTGAACGGCTGGCACGGTTGAACCTGGATCAGAACTTCGTGGATGCAATCCGGTTCGAGGAACACGACGTCACCTCCATCAAGGAGAAGGTTGGAAAAACGGTCGGCGGGCTTATCCCGTACCTCTTCGTCATCTTCTGCTTCCTGGGAAGCATGTACCCGGCGATCGATCTGGCGGCAGGGGAAAAGGAACGGGGAACAATCGAAACACTCCTCACTGCACCGGTCAGCAGGTTCCAGATTCTTCTGGGGAAATTCGGGGTCGTCGTTCTCACCGGACTCCTGAGCGCGGCCGTGTCCATCCTCGGACTTTATCTGGCGGCACGCATGAACACTGAACTTCCCCCCGATATGATGGAGGCACTCCTGGGGATAATCGACGTAACGTCCATTATCCTCGTTCTTTCCCTGCTTCTGCCGCTTACCGTGTTCTTTGCCGCCTTTCTGCTCTCCCTTTCAATCTTTGCAAAGTCGTACAAGGAAGCCCAGAGCCTGATCAGTCCCCTTACGATAATCGTGATTATCCCCGTGGCAATCGGGATGATCCCCGGCTTCGAACTGAATAGCCTGACAGCCCTCATTCCCGTCCTCAACGTCTCACTTGCCACGAAGGAAATCATCGCGGGAACGTTGAAGCCCGCACTACTCGGGGAAGTATACCTCTCCCTCATCGCCCTGGCAGGATTGAGCCTCTATGCCTGTACGAAGTGGTTCGAGCGGGAGGAAACAATCTTCCGGGGGACATAAGCGGGCCCCGCCTGGTATCCAACGCACGGACACTTCGAAAATCACCACAATGGAGATTACACCAATGAAACCAACTTTGAGCGCGGGACTCCTGATTGGACTGCTGTGCGGTCTCTGGATGCTGGTTATGGGATTCACCGGGTGGTACAAGGATCCCGCTTTGCTCAATGCGTTCTACCTGGTTATCCCGATTCAGATCGGCGTACTCGTCTGGGGTTTGCTGCAGACAGCGGCGGACGGGAAGACCTATTGGCAGCACGTGGGGACAGGCACCCTCATGTCGGTCATCGGCGGCGCGATACTGTTTTTCGTTTCACTTCTCTTTACGACAGTGATCTTCCCGCACTATTTCGAAGAGCTGCGCGAAGTCCACGCCGTGATGCTCAAGAACACCGGAAAATCAGAGGCGGAGATCGCTGCAGAGCTCGAAGCGGGCGCCAGGATGTCGACGCCTTTCGTATCGGCGATTTCTGGTTTCATCGGGACAGTGGTAACAGGGTTCCTCGCGTCGCTGGTCATCGCAGCTTTCACACGGAGAAGAACCCCTCCGGCTCCATGAGGAAACTCTTGATGATCAGACAGGTGATGCGGCTCCTTCCCCGGCAACGAATCATCCTCCCGGTTCTCGGCATTCTCTTGCTTCGAGCACCGTGGGCGCGGACGGAGGCAATGGGTGATCCGGAGGTCTGGTTCAGCCTGCCATCCGTTACCGTTGGTGTGTACTACACCGGACGGGATTCCTCCCTCGCGACCGGGATGCGATCTGCAGCCACAGCCGCACATCTCGCTGTCGGCTCATTCTTCGGTCATCCCTTCACGTCACGGTTCGACATTTTCGTTTTTCCCGACAGGCAGTCGCTCGATCGCCAGTGGCAGCGCGCATGGGGTGACCCCGCGTTCCGCTCGGAGTGCTGGATGGTCGCCGGCGGAGTGGCGGACCGCCTCTACATCCTCTCGCCGCGCGCCTGGAAGACGGAATCGTGCGAGCATGATCCCGCCGATTCCCTCGGGTTCCAGCACCTGCTTACCCATGAGGTGGTCCATGTGTTCCACGGACAGCATAACCCCAGGCCGACGTTCGATGGCCTCGATTCCCTCTCCTGGTTCATCGAAGGCGTAGCAACCTATGCTTCGGGTCAACTCGATCCCCGCCGACTGGCGGAGACGCGGTCACTGGTTCGTGAAGGGAAAGCTCCCGAGTCGCTGGGAGCTTTCTGGACCGGAAGGGCACGATATGGGATGGCGGGGTCGATGGCACTCTATATCGACAAGACGTATGGCAGGCCTGTTCTCTACCAGCTCCTTGCGTTCAAGGAACAGGCTGGTATGCTCAACCTGCTGGGCACTTCCGAAGAGTCCCTTCTTGCCTCCTGGAGAACGTTCATTCTCACTGATCTCCACTGATCGCTCAGCCGCTTTCGCATAACAGGTATTCCCATGTGGACCCATCTCCCTGGCAGCCCGACACGCCATGACAATTTACACAGCGCCATTTCTTTCATCGTTCGCCTTCCCCTCCTGCTCACAACCGTCCTCGCAGGATGCCGACCGTCAGGCGAGTTCCCGATCATGCAGCCGGGAAGGCAGCCCGGCCTTCAGGCGGAAGGGAATCATGGCATGGTAGTGTCCGACGCACGGCTGGCCACTCGTACAGGGTTGCAGATTCTGCGGGCAGGCGGCAATGCCATGGATGCGGCGGTGGCTGCAGCATTCGCGCTTGCTGTGGTTTATCCTGAGGCGGGAAACATCGGTGGGGGCGGGTTCATTGTAGCGCATTTTGCCGACAGCACTTCTGCAGCGCTCGACTTCCGGGAACTCGCACCGCTCGCCGCAACGAGCGACATGTACCTGGGGCAGGATGGCCAGCCCGACAACCGCTCGCTTGTCGGACATCTTGCATCGGGTGTGCCGGGGACCGTTGCCGGACTCTGGGAAGCCCACCGGCGCTACGGCACCCTCCCATGGAGACTGCTTCTCGAGCCGGCCATCGGTCTGGCCCGCGAGGGGTTCACCGTAGACGACCGGTTTGCGAGAACATCCAGCGACGATTCATCGCGACTCGCACGTTTTCCCTCCTCCGCCCTGCTTCTCCTTCCGGGAGGGAGACCTCTTTTGCCGGGAGCAGTCTGGAAGAACCCCGACCTTGCAGCGACACTCCGGCGGGTCGCAGACCGCGGGCCTTCAGGATTCTACCTGGGAGAGACCGCGGACCTGATCGTTGCCGAGATGAGACGGGGCGGTGGCATTATCACACACGCCGACCTCGAGCGATATCGGGCGGTCTGGAGATCGCCGATTGAATTCATGTATCGACAGCACAAGGTCATCTCCATGCCACCACCGTCGTCGGGCGGGGTCACTCTGGCGATCATCGGCAATATCCTCGAGGGTTATGACCTTCATGCCTTAGGATGGCATTCCGCGCCCGAAATCCACCTTGTCGCCGAAGCAATGCGCCGGGCCTTCGCTGACAGGAACGCGTACCTCGCAGATCCCGATGTCGTGAGGATCCCTCTCGATACGCTTCTTTCCCGGGATCACGCAGCACAGTGGCGATCGACGATCAACCCGGCGGCGGCAACGCCCTCAACAGCAATCCACGCGGGACAGGGCGCGCCACTGAATCAGGGGATGCATACGACACACCTTTCCGTGGTCGACGGGCAGGGCAATGCCGTGGCCCTGACAACCACACTCAACAGTCTGTACGGATCGGCGGTAACCGTCTCGGGGGCGGGCTTTCTGATGAACAATGAAATGGATGACTTTGCGGCAAAGCCGGGAACGCCCAACATGTTCGGCCTCGTCCAGGGTGAGGCCAACGCGATCGCCCCCGGCAAAAGGATACTCTCGTCGATGACACCGACAATCGTTCTCGATGCCGGGGGTAAGACGCTGCTGGTCACCGGAGCACGGGGAGGGCCATACATCATCACGTCGGTCTTCCAGATTCTCTCCAACGTGATCGATTTTTCCATGGATCTTCCTGCCGCGGTGGCAGCACCGCGAGTCCATCACCAGCATCTTCCCGATCAGCTCCTTTACGAGGAAGCGGGAATGGCACCGGGTATTGTGAAAGGACTTACGGAACTCGGGCACGCCGTAAAGGCAGGAGGCAATCTCGGCGCCGCGCCTTCGATCATCCGCCGGAACGCCGTCTGGCAGGGTGTGCCTGACGGGCGAAGCGGGGGATATGCGGAGGGCTTTTAGAACGTTCTGTGGGATCAACCCTTGAGGCGACACTTTCCGCCGGCGAATTCCCAGATTCGCCATTTTGCTCCCTGATGTGCGCGGTTTTGTTGAAGTCGAGGATTGCCCCGAGGAGGGCCGGATCGTCGGTAGGGTTCATGGAAGATCACCGGTGGGCAACCGTCGATTGTTGCCCACCAGTGTGGCCTGTTTCAACGATGCTATGGTTGCGCCGGCGGCTGGACCGGAGGTTGCGGCACTACCGCGCCCGACTTGGACTTGAAGACGGCATACCCGATGAGCCCACCGAGCAGACCGAACAGCGGATCGATGAT
>DAIUKN010000099.1:0-8084 GCA_036848195.1 Bacteroidota bacterium | reverse complement strand
CGTGAGCTGGGTTCAGAACGTCGTGAGACAGTTCGGTCCCTATCCTATGCGGGCGAAGGATACTTGAGAAGCGTCGTTCTTAGTACGAGAGGACCGGAATGAACGGACCTACGGTGTACCTGTTGTCACGCCAGTGGCAAACGCAGGGTAGCCACGTCCGGATGGGATAAGCGCTGAAAGCATCTAAGTGCGAAACCCACTTCAAGATGAGGTATCCCGGGCGCAAGCCCCTAAAGACCCCTCGAAGATGACGAGGTTGATAGGCCACAGATGTAAGTCCAGCAATGGATTCAGTCAAGTGGTACTAATAGGTCGTGCGGCTTAACCAATATTTTTCTTGCCCCTGATGACAGTCAGGGTGCATCAATAAGACGATGGAAGAACACCGATGTCAGGCTGTGCTCTTCCGATTGGTCAAGATCTTCTGGCGACCATAGCGGAGGTGTTACACCCGATCCCATTCCGAACTCGGCAGTTAAGCCCTTCAGCGCCGATGGTACTGCTCGTGCGAACGTGCGGGAGAGTAGGTCGTTGCCAGATTTACTGTGAAGCCCCAGGCCAAAAACCTGGGGCTTTTTTTTGTGACATCGGAAATCCCGCGCGCCGCCTGTATTCATTTCAGGAGGGCCCCCATGAAAGCGATGTCACACGCCCGGCGGCGGGAGAGCCGTGAACACTCACCTCACGTTCTTATCACTCCGACGGATCAACGCTATCCGCCCCACCTGAAACAATACCTTGGCTGGTCTCCTCCGCCCCCGCTCCGCGCAATCGGAAACACCGAACTCCTCCTGCGCGAGAAAATCGGACTGGTCTGCTCGGTCAGGATCCCCGGCCGGGTCATTCTGCAGACATACGAATTCGCAAGGCACGCTCCACAGGAAGGACCCGTCATGGTCGGCGGATTCCATTCTCCGATGGAACGACAGTGCCTCGAGATATTTCTCCTCCGCAAAGTTCCGCTGATTATCTGCCTCGCGCGTAGCATACGGAGAATCAGGATTCCGACCTCGTGGAACGAATCGTTGGCTGAAGGACGCCTCCTGATCCTCTCCGTCGTGGAATCCACAGAGCGCCGGCCGACGAAAGCGCTGGCGCGGAACCGGAACCGGGTCGTGGCCGCACTTTCGGATCGCATCCTCGTACCATATGCCTCACCCGGCGGAAAGACGGATGACCTCGTCGGCCAAGCGGCCCGTTGGGGAAAGACACTGCTGACCTTCGAGGATGCCGGGGGGGATGGGCTCGGCGCTGCGGGCGCACGGATCATCCGTTGAGGCGGCGCCGATCGCTGATCCCTCAACAAAAAAGGGGTCCTGTCATACCATGACAGGACCCCTGCTGTGGACCGCCGGCTGTCCTACGAAACATCAGCCTGCTTCGGCGCCTCCGTGTCGGCACTCTTGTCGACTTTCGCCGCAGCAGCATAACTGAACTTCAGCTCGCCGGTCTTCTTATTCACCTTAACTCTGATGATGCTCCCCTCGCCATGCTTTCCTTTGAGCAGCTCTTCGGCGATCGGGTCCTCCAGGTAACGCTGCAGAGCTCTCCGGAGGGGACGGGCACCGAAGGAGGGGTCGTACCCCTTCTCGGCAAGAAATTCCTTCGCTTGCTTCGTCAGCTCGACCTTGATGCCCATGGAGCTGATCCGCTTCATGATCTCCCGCATCTGGATCAGCACGATGTCCATGATGTGCGCCTTCTCCAGCTGGTGGAATACAATCGTTTCGTCGATGCGGTTCAGGAACTCCGGATTGAAGACCCGCTTCAGGGCTTCTTCAATCGTTGACCTCATCGAGTCGTATTCCCCCTTGGCGTTCGGTGAACCGAACCCGAACCCTCCGGTTGACCTCTTCAAATCACGCGTGCCGATGTTCGAGGTCATGATCAGGATGGTATTCTTGAAATCCACCCGCCGGCCGAGACTGTCCGTGAGAATGCCGTCGTCGAGAACCTGCAAGAGAATGTTGAACACATCCGGGTGGGCCTTCTCAATTTCGTCCAGAAGGACGACCGAGTAAGGCTTTCGCCTCACCTTTTCCGTGAGCTGGCCCCCCTCCTCGTACCCGACATAGCCCGGAGGGGCGCCAACGAGGCGGGATACACTGAACTTCTCCATGTACTCGCTCATGTCGATCCGTATCAGCGCATCGTCCGAGTCAAACAGGTATCGCGCCAGAGCTTTGGCGAGTTCGGTTTTCCCGACTCCCGTAGGACCGAGGAAGATGAAGGAGCCGATAGGACGTCTGGGGTCTTTCAACCCGGCCCTTGTACGGCGGATCGCCCGGGAGAGCTTGGCGATGGCTTCGTCTTGTCCCACGACCTGGTCTTTCAGCGACTCCTCGATCTTCAGGAGCTTCTGCGACTCAGACTGTGCAATCTTGTTTACCGGGATTCCGGTCATCATCGCAACGACATCGGCGATCTGTTCCTCGCCGACTTCGTGCACGGTGTCCTGTGCCTTCAGCTCCCACTCCCGCTTCGCGATTTCAAGGTCGCTCAGGAGTTTCTTCTCAAGGTCGCGCAGTCGTGCGGCCTCTTCAAAGTTCTGATTCTTGACGACCTGATTCTTCGACTGCTTGATCTTCTCCACTTCGCCCTCGAGGTCCACGATCTCTTTCGGCACGTGGATGTTGGCGAGATGGACGCGCGATCCGGCCTCATCCAGAACGTCAATCGCCTTGTCAGGCAGGAAACGGTCACTGATATAACGGTCGCTCAGCCGGACGGTGACATCGATGGCTTTGTCGGTGTACCGAACACCGTGATGCTCTTCGTACTTATGCTTGATATTCTTCAGGATCTGGATAGTCTCTTCCACCGTGGTCGGGTCGACCATGATCTTCTGGAAGCGGCGGTCAAGGGCGCCGTCCTTTTCGATATACTGACGGTATTCGTCGAGCGTCGTCGCGCCGATGCACTGGAGTTCACCACGCGAGAGCGCCGGCTTGAACATGTTCGATGCGTCGAGTGAGCCGGATGCGCCCCCGGCGCCGACGATGGTGTGGAGCTCGTCAATGAACAGGATGACATCTTTCGCCTTTTCCAGCTCGTTCATGACGGCCTTCATTCGCTCCTCGAACTGGCCGCGATACTTCGTTCCTGCGACCAGCGCGGCGAGGTCAAGCGTGACGACGCGCTTACCGTGTAACACGCGCGAGACCTTCTTCTGGACAATCCTCACCGCAAGGCCTTCGGCGATGGCGGTCTTGCCGACACCCGGCTCACCGATCAGCACCGGATTGTTCTTCTTGCGCCTGCTCAGGACCTGCGCGACGCGTTCGATCTCCTTCTCCCGGCCGACGATCGGATCCAGCTTGTCTTCTGCCGCCAGCTTCGTCAAGTCGTGGCCGAAGTTGTCCAGCACCGGGGTCTTGGATTTCTCGGCCTTTTTCTCCGGGGCAGGACCGTGTGCAGGGGATGAGGGTTTGCCGCTGATGATATTGTCGAGCTCGCTCCGGACGACGTCATAATGAATGTTGAACTGATGCAGAATCTGTGCGGCAATATTGTCGTCATCGCGCAGGAGAGAGAGAAGGAGATGCTCAGTCCCTATCACGTCGGATTTGTACAGTTTGGCTTCCAGATACGTGATCTTCAGGACCTTCTCGGCCTGCTTGGTAAGCGGGATGTTCCCGATGGTCAGTGTACCTCCCGACGTACGAACGGTGTCCTCAATGGCCTTCTTCAGCTTGTACAGATCCACTCCAAGGTTTCGCAGGATCTTAACGGCAATCCCTTCTCCCTCCCGGATGACTCCGAGGAGGAGATGCTCTGTCCCGATGTAGTCGTGGCCGAGCCTGAGCGCTTCCTCCCGGCTGAGACGAATAACATCCTGCACCCTGTTGGAGAAATTCCCTTCCATCCCCGTTCCTTATGCTTGGTGAAAAAGTACCGCGCTATCTCAATGTCGGAACACTTTTCCGGCGAATATTGGTTCCTAATATAGACAAATAGCCAGGGCAAGTCAATGATTCCCCTGGAGGCCCTCGGTGTCGATTCTTGACGATTACCCGCTTATTCGCTATTTTTGAGGATGCCCGAACGCGAAGCCCATTCCAGACGGACGTTGCTCTTCTCCCTGGCGACGCTGCTGGTCTTGGCCGTCATGCTGATCACCCAGTTCAGAGTGTCGCCGGGATCGGTTTCCGCCCGTGAGGCGCGAGAACTTCTGTCGCGCGACAGTACCGTTGTGATCCTTGATGTGCGCACAGCGGAGGAGTTCTTCGGCGAAACGGGGCATCTGGAAGGTGCCGTCCTGCTTCCGGTTCAGGAACTCGAACAGCGGAGCGATGAGCTTGCTTCCTGGAAGTCCCGTACAATCCTTGTGTACTGCCGGAGCGGCCGGAGGAGCCGGGATGCCGCAACGCTTCTCGGTCAGAAGGGCTACAGAGCCATTAATCTTGAGGGCGGAATCGTTGAATGGCATAACCAACATTACCCTGTTCGTATGGAGAGAGTGAAGTGACCGCACAGATTCTGTTTCTCGCGCTGATCGGTGCCTTCCTGATCTTCTATGTGCTCCGGTACCTCCGTACACACTCGATCCAGCGGTACAGTCCTGAAGAAGTGTTCAGCAGGTTGAAGGAGAATGGACACCTCGTACTCCTGGATGTCCGGACGGGGCGCGAGCGAGACTTCCAGCATATCAACGGTTCATTGCACATTCCGCTACCGCAACTCCGCGCCCGGGCAGGAGAGCTCAAGGGTCATCGTGACAAAGAGATTGTCTGTTATTGTCAGAGCGGGAATCGAAGCCTATCTGCTGCCCGCATGCTCCAGCAGGAAGGTTTCCGCGCTGCCAGTATGCGGGGCGGGATCGTCGACTGGAATTTCTACCACCGCTCCGCCTGAAGACCCTCTCCGAACCGCACCGGCTTCCTGTACGCCTCCCGGCCTGGCTGCAACATGATGATGCCACCACGCTCGATTGCCTCCCACCGGGTGTCTTGTGCCGCCAAGTCTGGAATGAGAAGCGGAAGGGAGCCGGCGTCAAAGGCTCATCGAGTGATTCCGGGTATCATCCCGCCCGAGTAGATCAGGAGTATGCACGTGCCGATCCAGAGGATGGCGTTGATGATGATCGGAGCATCGGCGGTGACCGTGTTGGTGGGATTCTGTATCGCGGTCGAGGTGTGGATGAGATAGAGGTAGCGGAACACCCCGTAGACGACAAAGACCGTGGTGTACAGGAGTTTATCTGTGCCGAACACTTCCTGCGTCCGCGGGGCGACCGTATAGAGGGCGTAGGAGATGACCGTGCCCGCCGCGGCGATCGTGAGAAGCTGGTCGATGAAATCGACGCGGTATTGCATAAGCACCTTCCGTTCACTGGTCGTGCCGGCCGCCTCCGCTTCCACAAGTTCCCCCCGGCGCTTGGCAAAACCCAGGAAAAGCGAAACGAAAAGCGAGCAGAGGACGATCCAGTTCGACACCCTGACGTTTATTGCGTACGCTCCTCCCATCACTCTGAACATGAATCCGGCGGCGATGATGAAAACATCGAGCAACAGTACATCCCGGAGCTTGATAGAATACGCGAAATTCATCAGGAAATACATCACCAGCAGGATAATAAACCGGAGATCCATACCGGCTGCCACTATCACGTCGAGAGCGAGAAGGGTGCTCAGCAGGAGTAGCGCCTGGGCGATGCTCATCGTGCCGGCCGCCAGCGGGCGAAACCTCTTCTCGGGATGGAGTCGATCGGCCTTCAGGTCGGCGATGTCGTTGATAATATAGACACAGCTTGCGGTCAGGCAAAATGCCCCGAATGCTCGCACGGCAAGCAGAAAGGCGTCCGCCTCGAACAATTCCTTGGCAAAGATCAGGGGGGCAAAGACGAAGGCATTCTTGAGCCATTGTTTGGGCCTGACCAACCGAATGGCTTCATGAACGCGGAATGTCGGTTGTGACCGCATCGGCTGTTTGGAGAGGGAGTTGAGGTTGTCGGGCTGGAAGCCGCCTGCCCGCGACCGTAATTAGGCAAACGAACCCGCCAAATGCAAGGTCGGTTCTGGTTGTGGGTCCGAGGTTTTTTTTGTACCATGCGGCGGATTCCTGTCGCTCGCTACCACTGAATCGGGGAGGACTCGTTGCCGGTCATTCTGCACCATGGAGTCATGGCCTCGCGCCGCACCATCGAAGATCGCCTGCGCGGTCCCGTCTTCGATGATCTCGTGGTCATTGTTCCGACCAAGCGGCGCATCCGTCACCTGGTGCGTGAGGTGATGGCGATGACCGGCCAGCCTGTGACGCCCGCTTTTCCATTCTTCACGCTTGAATCCTTTGCGCAATCCCTTTACGCGGCCACCGACGCCCCCGGGCGCATCGTCGCGGGCCCTATCCAGACGCTTCTGTTCCACAGAGCGATCCGTCGGCTCGGCGGGGAGCTCGGGTATTTTATCCCACGCGGGAAAGAGGGGCGCATGTTTCCCGGCACCTTCGAGAAAATCGTCGAGGTCATTCTTCACCTCAAGGAATCCGGGGTTTCCGCCGGAGTTCTTGCCGAAGAAGCTGCGGCCGCCCCGCTGGACGAGCAGCACAAACTTCGTGACATCGCCGCCATCTATGAAGCGTACGAGTTGTCGCTCGCGTCGTTGCACGCGGTTGACGGACCGGGCATCCTCGATCATTTTCAGCGCGCATGCTCGCCGGAGGAGTTCGAAGTGATATTCCGGCGTCTCCACACCGGCGTGGACCTTCTGTCTCTTGCCGGATTCGATGAGTTCACCGAGCCGGAAATCGCATTGATACAGCGCCTATGCGGCGTGGCGGGCCTCGGCGTGAATCTGCTGTTCGACTATCAACAGGGAAACCCCGCTCTCTTCGGCCATCTCGAGGCGAATTACCGGCGTTTCAAGGAGATGGGCTTCGTCCCCGTGCGCGAAGCGGAGAAGCCCGGGCAACGCCTCTTTCCAATCAATACGGTCTGGAGCTCTCCCAGGTCACGTGACGCGGCGGAAGTTCTCGCACGGACGCTTTTCCTCCCTGGGAAGCAGCCCGAGAGGGCGGACCTCTCCGGGTCTGTCACGGTGATTACCGCTTCAAGTCGGCGGCACGAGGTTGAACTCATTTGCAAGCTCATCAAAGACCTTTCGGCCGGAAACCCGGAGAGAGACCTCAGTTCGATATGCGTTGCGTTGCACCACCCGCAGGTGTATACGGACCTCTTCCGGGAAGAGTGCGCCCGTTTCGGGATCCCGGTGAACATCACCGACAGGTTTCAGCTTGCGCGGTCACCGCTCACGACATTGCTTCTCGCGCTGCTGCGCATGCAGGTGGGGGGATTTCGGCGCGATGACGTGCTGCGGGTCGCCGGCACGGCGTATTTCCGTCCGGAATCCGGATCTTCTCCGATTGATGCTGCAAACCTCGCCGAGGTTTCCCGTGAGCTCAGGATCCTTGGTGGGTATCAGACGTGGCTCTCCAGAGTCCGCAGGCGGGGCGAGGAGGATCGCGTCATTGCTGCCGCGGCCGCATCTTCCGCGGAACGATCGCGCCGGGAGCGAAGCGCCCGCGCAATGGAGCGGGCGGAGTCTGACCTCCAGACGCTCGGCGCGATCACCCGCGAACTGGCGGGAGCGTGCGCTCCCGCGGAATTCCATCGCCGGTTCCTCCGCATGCTGGGACGTCTCGGAGTTGCGCGGAACGTGGTTGCTCTTCGCGGGGCCGGAGCGGCCGGAGTGGTCGAACGTGATGTCCGGGCGTATGCGAGGTTCCTCGAAGTCCTCGGCGAGACCGTGGAACTTCTCGCTTTCCAGGATGGTTCCCAGGCGACACACACGTTGAAGGATTATGCGGATCAACTCACCGCGGCGATTCTCCGTGAGCGGTACAACGTACGTGAGCAATTCGGTCGCGGTGTCCTCATCACGTCGATCGATGAGACGCGAGGGTTGTCGATGGAAGTCATGATTGTGGCCGGACTTGTGGATGGGGAGTTTCCGTCGGTGTACCAGCCGGAGGTTTTCCTGAGCAACGAGCGGCGGTCAAAGAGGGAACAACGCTCCATCTGGCAGAACCGATACCTCTTTTATCAGGCGGTGACCAACTGGGTCAGTCACCTCTATCTGACGATACCA
>DAIUKN010000098.1:0-8085 GCA_036848195.1 Bacteroidota bacterium | reverse complement strand
GGCCTCGTCGATCGTATCGTCCACGGTGGCGACGATCTTGCGCCGCAGCGCATCGACGTCGTCGCGCGTGACGATGGCGTCGGCGAATTCGTCCTCGCCCGCCTGGCCGAAGATCAGGCCCGCGGCGCAGCCGTGGTAGACGCTGAACTTGCCTTGCAGGCCGTCAGCGGGTTCTTTCTTGCCCGTGAGTTCCAGCACCAGGGAGTGTTCTCCGGCCACCACCGTGGCCGTGGCGGGGCTATCGGTGAAGAACGACACCTCACCGAGCACGCTTCCTGGAGCGCCGTGCTCGAGGACCTTGTCGGGAGCCGCACTGGAATAGACATTGAACAGACCGTCGAGCACGATATACAGCGTCAGGTTCTTCTCCCCTTCCTTCAGGAGAACCTCGTTGGTTTCAAGGCGGCGCTCCTTCCCCTTTTGCACCATCCAGTAAAGGACGTATTCCGGAAGGAGATCGAGCAGAGTCGTCATCAGAAGATTCCTTTTGCGAAAGTTGGTTGTCTCAAAATCCGAGAGTAACCTTCGGCAGGTCTTTCATCGCTTTCTCCACCAGCTCGCGTGGATATTCATAATCCTCGAGCTTCCCCTGATGGAACGCGTCGTAGGCCGCCATATCGAAGTGGCCGTGTCCGCACAGATTGAAGGCGATCACTTCTGTCTTCCCCTGCATCTTGCACCGGAGCGCCTCATCAATTGCCGTGCGCACTGCGTGCGAGGCCTCGGGCGCGGGAATGATGCCTTCCGCCTTCGAGAAAAGAACTGCCGCCTGGAAGGTCTCCAGCTGGCGCACGGCGCGCGGTTCAATGTCGCCATGATCGACAAGCGCGCTGACCGATGGAGCCATGCCGTGGTAGCGCAGCCCGCCGGCGTGGATGCCGGGAGGGATAAAGGTGTGGCCGAGGGTATGCATCTTGACAACCGGAGCCATTGCCGCCGTGTCGCCGTAATCAAACGTGTACCGCCCTTTCGTGATACTCGGACATGACGACGGTTCGACCGCGAGAATGCGGGTCTTTTTCCCCTCGGTCAGGTTCTTATGGATAAACGGGTAAGCGAACCCTGCAAAGTTCGACCCCCCCCCAACGCACCCGATGATGACGTCCGGATATTCTCCGGCCGCCTCCATCTGCTCGATGGACTCCAGCCCGATGACTGTCTGGTGCATCAGCACATGATTCAGGACGGAGCCGATTCCGTACTTCTTTGCCCCGCTGGAAGTGGCCGCTGCCTCGACCGCCTCTGAAATGGCCATCCCGAGAGAACCGGGAGAATCCGGGTCGCGCGCAAGAACACTCCTTCCGTACTCTGTGTGTCCACTCGGGCTCGCATAGACCGACGCACCGTAGTTCTCCATGACCACCCGACGGTACGGCTTCTGGTGAAACGAGACGTTGACCATGTAGACTTCCAGACCCATCCCGAAAAAGTTGCACGCCATGGCCAGTGCGGTACCCCACTGCCCGGCACCTGTTTCCGTGGTCATCGCCTTCGTTCCGGCCTCCTTATTGAAGAAGGCCTGCGCAACCGCGGTGTTGGGTTTGTGCGAACCCACCGGGCTGACTCCCTCATACTTGTAGTAGATGTGCGCGGGAGTGTCAAGCATCTTCTCCAGCCGGAGCGCCCGGTACATCGGCGTTGGACGCCATAACCTGTACACATCGCGGACGGGTTCCGGGATCTCGATCCAGCGATCTTTACTGACCTCCTGCATGATCAGACTCATCGGGAAGAGGACACTGAGAAAATCGGGGGTCACCGGCCGGAGCGTGCCCGGGTGGAGCACCGGTGCAGGAGGGACAGGCATGTCGGCATTGATATTGTACCAGGCTTTCGGAATTCTCGTTTCGTCGAGAAGAAACTTGGTTTGGTTTTTCATGACGGACCTTTCAGTGACGGGATGGTTCTAACGATAAAGAATTCAACGGTCATTGTCCATAGGACAAAGAAAGTGGCATCATGGTCGAATGGACATACAAATTCCGATCTGTCTATCGACCCGTACGGCTTGACGTGGTGAGTTGTAGATCGGGGGGGAACAAGTTGTACACCAGTGCTGGAAGAAGCGAACACTGCGGCCGAAGACTCCACGCCCCCTTCCGCAGGCATGAGGGTGCATGGGGAGGGGTTTCGCTATGCAGCGGCTCGAGCCGGGAAAATCACTCACCCATTCTTCAGGATTCCACCCCCACCTCCGTATCAGGGAAAATCTCGTCAATCACGAGGCGGAAATGCCCGAGAGGATTGATGGCTGCCGGATCGTCTGATTTGATTTCCAGGAGCCTCCGGTACGAAGCAGGCGAAAGGACAAGGGCCCGTGGCTCCTGGCCCGTCGTTTCAAAATTCTCGACGATCGATTCGTAGATCGCTTCGACCAGGTCAAAGACGCTCTTCATGACGCCTGCCTCCTTTCCTTCGGGTACGTCGGACTCTCTCCTTTCTGGTACGGGAATCACGGATTATTGTTTCTCAACTCACCAGCGCCCGGCAAGAAAACGGGATTCACAGAGCGGCCCTGGATCCTTCGCTTTCGCGCCTGTGAACCGTTTCCCAGTACACCTCACCGATGATCCCGCCGAAGACGAAGATGACGCTCGAGTAGTAGACCCAGAGGAGAAGGACGAGGAGGAACGCATAGGGACCATAGACCGAACCGATGAGGGAATAGGAACGGAGGTAGACCCCGAACACTTTCCCGGAAATCACCCAGAGGACCGTCATGGTGATGGTCGAGACGACTGCGGCCGACGAGGGGGGCTTTGTATCGGCGAGGTGACCGTAGACAATATAGAAGAGAACAGCCGTCAGGATGATGACGAGTCCGGTCGGAATCGTCTGGAGGAATTCGGGAATGAAGAGGCTCTGCAACGCCTGGTATTGGGCAAGCTGGTGCCCCAGGAATCCAACAACCCAGATCGACAGGTTGGCTATCAGGAGGAGAATGAACGCGAGAAAAAGGAACCCGAGATCGTGGACAAAACTGACGATGACCCCCCTCCTTCGTTTGATCCGGTAGATCCGATGGAGTGCCGTCCGGAGGATGTCAAACACAAAGGAGGCAGTCACTAACAACGCCCCAAAGCCGACAATACCAAGGGATGTCCGGTAGGCAATCATGTCGGCCACCACCTGCATGATCGAGTCCTTGATGCTTGTCGCAAACGGCTGCGCCGGAAAGATGGCATCCAGCACTTTGGCGAACTCTGGAACGCTGACCTCTGAACCGTGAAGGATGATCCCGACAAAGGCAGCGAAGATGATCAGGACGGGGATCATGGTCAGCAGGATACTGAAAGAGATCGCCGACGCGAGGAGAAGGATATCGACTTCTGCCATCCTTTTCCAGACGGTCCGGATGAACAGGGTGGCGGCGCGAAGGAAGCGGAATGTGGAGCGCGTGCGTCGGTACCATCGTGTGAAGAATGAATCGGACATCAGGATTGCGTTTCTTGCTGGTGCAACAGTCAGAACCGCACCAAGATAGTCACATTGGACGAAGGTTGCAACGGCGCTTCGCACGCGCAACCGAAAGAAAAGAATCGCGCACCGGGTTGTTGATTTTAGGGGATCAAGCGGATATATTCCGATCCATGAAGACGCTTCTCTCGGACGCCGGCCGGCGCGAAGACGTGCATGACATGCGCCAACAGCGATTTGCGATCGGGCTATCGCTCGCCATCGGGTTTCTGATGCTCGCCGGGAAGAGTTACGCCTACGTCATCACGGGCTCGGCCGCCATCTTTTCGGACGCTGCGGAATCTGTGGTCCATGTGTTCGCCGTCGCTTTTGCCGCCTTCAGCCTCTGGCTCAGCCAGCAGCCGCCGGACCGGTCTCACCCGTACGGACATGAGAAGATCGGCTTCTTCTCGGCCGGCATGGAGGGCGGACTGATCGTCATCGCTGCCGGCTATATCATCTATATCTCTATCGCCAAATGGATCTCCGGACTGGCCCTCGAGAACCTCTCCATCGGCACACTCTTCGTCGCAGGGGCAGCCACGGTTAACGGGGCACTCGGCAGTTACCTCATCTGGAAAGGCAAGAAGACCGGGTCGATCATCCTCGTCGCAAACGGCAAACACGTTTTCACGGATGTCTGGACCAGCATCGGCGTCGTGTTCGGCCTCATCCTGACCCAGGTCACCGGATGGCTCCCGTTCGACCCCATCGTCGCCATCCTGGCCGCACTGAACATCCTCTGGTCAGGAGGGAGCCTGATCAGGCAGTCGGTGGGAGGATTGATGGACGAAGGAGACCCGAACGTCGAGTCACTGATTCAGAAAGCCCTTGAGGAGGAGACTCGAAAGCGCGGTGTGACCTACCATGAACTACGGTACCGCAACAGCGGTTCTTCGCTCTGGGTGGAAGTTCACCTGTTGTTTCAACAGGGCGTGCTGCTGGAACGCGCGCACGCGATTGCAAGTGAGATCGAAGTTGCGGTCTCGAAACAGCTGCCGGCCTCCCTCCGAATCATCACTCATCTGGAACCTCTGGACAGGCACGACGAGTCGCACAGTCCCAATCCATCGCCGGTTGGATGAGATCTGAACCGGAGGTTATCAGACCTTAATGAACCATCTCCTTCTGTAGAAAAGCCAGGCAACCGCGTACATCACCAGAAGAAACGCAACGGCGAAGATGAGCGAGGCATTGATCGGACTCGCGAGCGGGAAGAATCCCGATTTAAAGATGTGATCATACAGTGACGTCCGGGAGCCGTCGGAGGCTGTCCAGGGAGCCAGGAAGAGACACACAGCAACGAGTTCGGAAAGACAGTAGATGGCGATGGCATTCATGCCGAGCACGACGAAAGGTTTCGTCCAGCGTGTAAAGCCCCTCACGTCCGCGAGCCAGGTGACGGTCGCAAAACAGACGAGCGCCCAGCCCGCCATAAAGACCACAAACGAACTCGACCAGAGATTCTTATTGATCGGGAACCACATATCGAGAATCGCCCCGAGCAGAAGACAGAAGTACCCCGAAACAAACATGCGTACCGTCTTCTCAACAGCAGGCCTGTCCGAGCGAAGGAGATGCCCGGTGAGAACACCGGCAAGCGTCGTCGCAATTGCAGGCAGCGTGCTCAGAATCCCTTCGGGATCGAATCCTTTTGCCGGAGCGTAGATCCAGGTATGCCCCGCCAGCAATGAGGAATCGATAAACCAGCAGAGGTTTCCCACCGGATCCATCACCCCCGCCCCGTAGCCCGGAACGGGGACCAGCTTCATCAGGAGCCAGTAGCCCGCAAGGAGGGAGACCATCCAGGCCACCTGAGCGCGGATGCCGGCGTTGAGATAGATAACGCTGACGACGAAGTAGCAGATGGCAATCCGCTGCAACACACCCGGAATGCGAACTGTCGCCATCGAAAACGCAGGGTCAAACAGGATGCCCGGTAGCGCGAAGATGAGCAGCCCGAGCGCGAAGATGATTGCCGCGCGGCGAAAGGAATGAAGGAGCAGCCGGGTCTTGTCTTCTCCACGCTCCATCCTCTTCGCAAAAGAGAACGTCATCGCCACGCCAACGATCCAGAGGAAAAAGGGGAAGATCATATCGGTCATGGTCCACCCGTGCCACGCCGCGTGCCGCAGCTGCGGATAGACATACTCCCAGGAGCCGGGATTGTTGACCAGAATCATCCCGGCAATGGTGGCCCCGCGAAACACGTCGAGGGAGAGGAGCCTGCCCTGAGAGCCGACCTGAACGCCAACCATAGGAACCCCCTTGTGATATACGGATAGAAAGCCGCCACGGGGCCCACACGGTGAACAATGCGGACTCCTATGCCTTCGCTACCGGCTCAAAGAGGTCTGTCACCGGCATCGGCTCGAAAAACTCCTTGTGCAGACGCTGGACTGCCGGGAGGACCTGCGATTCGTCGATCACGATGCTCATGTTGATTTCCGAGGCACCCTGCGAAATCATCATCGCACTGATGTCACCGAGAGCGCGAAAGATCCTGTCGGCCACGCCAGCCGTCGTGGACATCTGGTCGCCCACGACGCAGAGGATCGCTTTGTTCTCGTAGATGGACACTTCGGAGAACCGCTCGAGTTCCGTCACGATTTCAGGAAGATGCGCAGCCGTGTCAATAGTAAGCGAGACTGCCACCTCCGATGTACTCACAAGGTCAACCGGTGTCGTGTGCCGGCTGAAAACGGAGAAAATGGACTCCAGGAATCCGTATGCCATGAGCATCCGGGACGACTGGATGTTCACGACCGTGATCCCTTTCTTCGCAGCGATGGATTTGACCGCGACCATGGTTTTTGGGGGCGCCGCAACGATGCGTGTCCCGCTCGAATCCGGACGCCGGGAGTTCAGGACCACGACCGGGATATCCTTTTTGACCGCAGGCAGTATCGTGTTCGGATGGAGCACCTTTGCGCCGAAATAGGCGAGTTCCGACGCTTCCCGGAATGAAATGACCTTGAGCTTCTGCGCGAGCGGCGCGATGCGTGGGTCGGCCGTAAGAACCCCGTCCACGTCGGTCCAGATCTGAATCTCCTCCGCGCCGAGGGCAGCTCCGATGATTGAAGCCGAAAAGTCTGATCCTCCCCGGCCGAGTGTCGTGGTGATCCCGTGAACGGTTGCCCCGATGAATCCCTGCGTAACAACGACCTTCCCCGAGGCGAGGACGGATCCGATGATGGTTTTCGTCTTCTCCGCGATCTGATCAAAGAGTGGGGCTGCAGCCGCGAACCTATCGTCGGTGACCATGAAGGTCCGGGCGTCGATCAGCTGGACCGGTAGCCCCGCGGCCGCGGCCGCCTCGCTAAGAATCTGCGATGAAAGGAGTTCACCGACAGAGGCGATAGCATCGAGAGAGCGATTGGTGAGCTCCCCCAGGATTGCGATGCCATGACAGAGATTCTTCAACTCCTCGAACTTCTTCCGCTGGGAGAAGATAATTTGCTGCACCGTCGACCGGTCGTCGATGATGTTTTCCGTAACGGCGACATGACGCTCCAGCAGTTCATTCAAGAGGCGGACAGCCTCGTCGTGCTTCCCTTCGACGGCAAAGTGGGCTGATTTGAGGAGTGCGTTTGTCGCACCGGAGATGGCAGACAACACGACAACCGTTTGGCGTCCCCTCTCCCGCCGGACGAGATTCACCACGTTCCTCATTGCTCCGGCGTCTTCGACCGAAGTCCCGCCGAATTTCATCACAATCATTGTCGCTTCCCCAGCCTCCCTGTTGTGACACGTCGAGGAAAAGATACACGACCCTCAGAGAAGATGCAAGGGAACCGGGAAGGGAAAACCCTTGTTAGAGTATTCGCGGGATGGTGCATTCAGCCAACCCTTCGACGTTCATCCTCACATCACCAGACTGGGAGCAACCACATGAAGAGAACCGCTCTGTTCACTCTTGTCCTCGCGGCCATCGTTGGGCTGGCCTTCCTCGGCGCAGACGGTTTTGCGCAGGGAAAGCCCACAAAATCCAAAGAAGCTGAAAAAACCATGAAAGCCGCTCCGGAGGTGAAGGCCGGCGACCTGCTGGACTTGAATACCGCGACGGCAGATCAATTGAAGGCCCTTCCCGGCGTCGGCGACAAATATGCGAAGGCGATCATCAAAATCCGGCCGTACAAAATGAAGACCGACCTCGTCAGCAAGAACATCGTTCCGGAGGCGAACTACAAGAAGTTCGCCGATAAGGTGATTGCAAAGCAGGGGAAGTGAGACAACCTTTCGATCGTCAGGTTGGTGAATCATGAGCCCGGGCATGTCGCCCGGGCTCGTTGTTTGCATGGCGAGATGACACCTCGTTCTACAGGGGGATCTTGACAGTAGTCTTCGGAGGCATACCCCCCTTCTGTCACGCCCTGAGATCGAAAATCGCTAAGGCGGCATCCAGGGGAAAAGCCCTTGCAGAGACCGACTCTCCAGGGACGGGTAATGCGGCCGACCGAACTTGCGCAGCCGATGCTCCCCGGTGCATCAGGTCGGATTCCCGCATTGGCGGCATGATCGTTCACCTGCGGACAGGGGCGCGCATAATCCCATAGACTCTTCTCGAGAGTTCCTTCAGCTTCACCGAAGCTTCCACGTCCCTCAGGGGAAGGAAGCAAGCGATGACAT
>DAIUKN010000097.1:0-8122 GCA_036848195.1 Bacteroidota bacterium | reverse complement strand
AGACCCGGGACGGAAGAATTCTCCGGCAGCCCGACGATGAGTCCGGTGGCGAGTTTTCTCCCGAATGGAACAACAACGCGCGCTCCGATGATGGCGGAATCCCGAAGTTCCCCCGGAATGCTATAGGTGAATTCTCTGTCGACTGCGACAGGGAGAGCCACATCGGCGAACCTTACCATGCGGGAATATACGGAAAAGGGGGAAGAAGAAGAATAACGGGGATCACGCTGTCCTGCGGAGCACCAGCATCGTCAGGTCATCAAGCTTCGGCGTGACGCCCCGGAATGCGTCAAGGTCTTTGAGAATGGCGCTAATCATTTCTTCGGGCTGGAGGTTCCGGGATGACGCAGCCAGATTCTTCAGGCGCTCCTCACCGTATTCCAGCTCGGCGGAGTTGCGCGCCTCTGTGAGACCGTCGGTGTACAGGAGGAGGGTATCGCCCGGGTCGAGGAGCGTCTCATGGCAGTGGTACTCTGTCCGGAAGAAGATACCCAGAGGGAGGCCGGTACTCTCAAACGCCGTGACCCCGTTCCTCCTGATGAGCAGGGGGGGACAGTGACCGGCATTGCAGATTTCCACGTGGCCCGACGGCATGGCCCGCACAGAAACGAGTGTGGCGAAATGGGACGATGATGTGCTCTCACTGAGAAGCCGGTTGGCACGTTCGAGAAGGTTATCGATAGGCAGGGGCGTACTGATCAGGCTCCGGAAGATAGCATGGAGCTGTGACATGAGGAGAGATGCGGCCACTCCTTTGCCGGAGACGTCTCCAACGAGGAAAAATGTCTGATCGTTTTCCGCGTGCCCCTGGATGATATCACAGTAATCTCCGCTCACCGGGCCCGCCGGTTCATAGTAGTAGGACGCCCACCATCCATCGCGCCGGAGGTTGTTTGCGGGGAGTAGGTTCGCCTGAATTGAGGAGGCGAGGTCCAGGTCCCGCTCCATAGCTCGTTGTTGGACTTCGCTGAGGTGGCTCAGGCAGACTCTCGCCAGCGGTTCAGCGCGGAGATAGTCGTTCTCTATCGGCTCGTGGCATTGCTCACAGATGCCGTACGTTCCCGTTGCGAGCCGCTCCAACGCTGCGTCAACTTCCTGCAGAAGGCCGACGAGTTTCGCGGGCTCGCGCGACTCGGCAAGTGCATCATTGATGCGGGTGCGCCGATCCCGGAATTGTGCCTGGAGTATAGCCGCCCGGGGAGGCTCAACCGAAGGATTCGAGGTTCTGCCGCCGGGTGGCCCGGCTTCCAATTCAGGTGCCATATCCTTTGATACGACGAAGATGAGGAGGTGTTACGCCCGCAACTCCTTTCGTGGAAAGGAATTACTCTCCTGCCGTGCCGGCGCAAGACCGCTCCTACAGAAGACGGAGCTCACGGAGAATGGACAAGGCGATCTCCTTTCGATTCTGGAAAATACGATCGGCATCGCGGTCCGCGTCCCGGCTGACGATGATGGCTGCGAAGAAGGAGATGTTGCCGCGGCGCTCGATGTAGCCGACGAACCATCCGGCGGCAAGCCCCTCGTTGTTCACCGAGAAACCGGTTTTTCCCCGAAGAACGTAGGACTCGGTCTCTTCAAGAACGAGGATCTCCTTCACGATCTGCATCGAGCGCTGGGAGAACGGCAAGTCGTCGCGCTGGAGTCTTCTGAGGAATTCGACCTGTTCGTTGGCCGAGATCAGCAGCGAGCTCCCGAGCCAGAATCTATCGATCCCTCCTGAGATATCACAATTGCCGTAGCCAAGCGTATCGATCCAGTGCATCATCCTCTCGTAGCCGACGCGCCGTGCCAGCTCCTGGTAATACCAGACTGCGGAGACGCGGATTGCAGACTCTAAATCGTGATCGCGATTCCAATCAGGAATCGGCCTCTTGACGCTGTCCCATGAGATAACGAAATGCTGATCCCTGATAACACCCGTCTCAAGGCCGACAAGAGAGTTGGGAATCTTGAAGGTGGATGCGGGGGAGAACCGCTCGGCACACTGAACGGGGTTGTATCGGCAATATTGTCGCTTCTGCTGGTCAAACAGGACGAAGGCCCCCTGGAAGTCCTTGAATTGCCTCCGAAGGTCAATGATGGTATCGCGGGTTTGGGCGGGGCAAGCAGATCCGATGAGCGCAAGAACGACAGCCAGTCTATATCCCATACGTCATCCTCCAGCAGTACTTCCTCTTGGTCTTACGCCGTCGGAAACTGCGGGTTGAGAAAATCCTCGTCGCGATGTACCGTCTCCGGCGAAAAGGCTGGCAGGCAGACGGCGACATACTCCGCCCCTTCCGTACCGGGCGTGCTGTATTGCACCCATTCACCACGGTGCGTAACGACGGCCTGTCCCGCGTGAACGTCAATCATTCCGTGGCCGTGCGTTACGCGTACCATGCCTTTCAGGACAACCGTGTATTCGTCGAACTCCGGGGTCTGGCCCGGTTCGACCCAGCCGGGAGGGCTTTGCATCAGAGCGATGCTGACCGCCGGCGTGCGAATGCTGACGCGGCCGATGAATTCCTGGATGATCTTCGGCTTCGTCCCGGCCGCTGGAATGACGGTGGGTTTTTGAATGAGCTGTGGCATGATTCGTCTCCGGTGGTACGGTGGCTCCGGAATGTGATGGATATCCGCGTCAAGCGGAGGATCCCCAAAGGGAATGTCAGGTCACGACAACTGGCTCGCGTTCAAGGTGAATGCCGAATTTCGCAGACACGGCTTCCTGAATATCTGCGGCCAGATCGAGAAGCTCGCGAGCGGTGCCACCGTGGTTCACGAGAGCAAGCGAATGATTGTCGGAAACTCCCACAGCGCCCTTCCGGTATCCCTTCCGGTAACCGGCGTGTTCAACCAGCCACGCTGCCGGAATCTTGAAGTTCTCACCCGCAGGATACGTCGGCAGCGGTCCTTTACCGCCCCACTGCTCCCACGTTTCCTGGACCTCTCGTAATCGCTCCCGGGAAACAACGGGGTTCATGAAGAATGACCCAACGGATTTTGTATTCGGGTCTGCCGGATCAATCACCATAGACTTCTTCCTGCGGAGGGCAAGTACTGCTGCCCGGATCGAGGCAGGGGTGATCGCTCCATCGGGCGGGGCGGGTTTCTGCTGCGTGCTGTTGAGCAGTGTCTGCAACTCCGGGTATCGGACGTCAGGTTTCGCCTCCTTGGCGAGACGGAATTCCACCTCCGTGATGACGAACTTGCCTGCATACTCCGTTTTGAAGCGACTCATCCGGTACCCGAACCCGCATTCGGCGCCCGAGAATTCTACCGCGTCCATCGTTCTGCGGTCGAGTGTCTTCAGGCGCACGATTGACTCGCCCACTTCCTGGCCGTACGCGCCGACATTCTGAATGGGAGTGGCGCCCACCAAACCAGGGATTCCCGAGAGGCATTCGATCCCTGTCAGTTTCCGGTCCACGGAGGTCTGAACGAGGCGGTCCCATTCTTCACCAGCACCGGCACGGATGTGTACGCTGTTTCCACGTTCGATGAATGAGAGCCCGCGGAGCTCAATCTTGATGACAACTCCATCGAAACCTGCGTCGGCGAAAATGGTGTTGCTGCCGCCGCCGAGGATGTGGACGCGGAGCCTCTTCTGCGCTGCGAAGGAGAGCGCCTCGTATACTTCGTCAGCGGTTCTGCATGAGACGAAATACCGCGCGTTTCCCCCGATTCCGATTGTGGTGTACGCCGAAAGCGGTATCGCCGTCCGTATGTCCAACTCCGAATGGTCCATGGAATCTCCGGGTTCGAAGACGTCTGTCAGCGGTTGAGGTGTGGTGGCTTGAATCCACGGTACATGTCAAACCGAGAATCATAAAACACAATATTGAATGAACTGTCCCTCAATGTTCCCCCGGAAGGATAGAGATAGAAATCGCCGATCGTGGCAGTGACCCTGTTGACCGGCTGGCCGTTGTCGGTGTAGAACCTGAGCGTATAATACCCCAGCGTGAACACTGCGGTCTTCAGCTGCTCGAGCAGATTGTCGTCGGTGAACAAGAACAGGTCACTCACCAGGCTCCCCTTTCGGCCATCTGGCATGATTAGGAAGTCCGGAAGACATGGTGAACCGACGCCTGGTCGGTCGGCATCACGACAACCTCGCTGATATCAACGTGGAGCGGCCGGGTTGCACAAAAGACAATGATGTCGGCGATGTCCTCGGGTCGCAGCGGCCGCATATTGACGTAGGTCTTTGCCGCCCGGGCCTTGTCGCCATGGTACCGGACTTCGCTGAATTCCGTCTCGACAAGCCCGGGATCGACGGAGCAGACCCGGACTCCCGTTCCAAGGAGGTCCATCTTCAGACCCTGGGAAATCGCGGCCACGGCGTATTTCGTGGCGCAATAGACATTTCCTCCGGGATACACCTGGTGTCCGGCGATTGATCCCAGGTTGATGATGTGCCCCCCCCTCCGCTCAACCATCCCCGGTGCCACAACGCGTGAGACATAGAGGAGACCTTTGATGTTCGTATCGATCATCTCCTCCCAGTCCTGGATCTTCCCTTCGTGCAGCTTGTCCAATCCCCGGCTCAGTCCGGCGTTGTTGACGAGGATGTCGATCCTGTTCCACTCGGATGGCAGGGCGTTGAAAGCTTGCTCCACATCGTGTTGATGCGTGACATCGAGTTCCAGAATGTGGGTGCGGACCCCGTGCGCCGCCGATAGCTCCGCTGCCAGTGAGCGTAAGCGATCTTTGCGGCGCGCGGCGAGCAGGAGGGCGGTTCCATGCCGGGCGAATTCGCGCGCGCACGCGGCACCGATTCCGCTGCTGGCACCGGTGATGCAGACGATAGAGTTCATCAGTGAGATCATGATCAGTGAGCCCGATTAGTGAGGATGTGCCGGCTCGAAAAAGACGCGGCGGGACGACCGGCCTACCAGGAATGATGTTCCATCGGGGAAGTATGCCGTGGCATACCGCTCCTGCAGCGCAGTCTCCACGGCCGGCGTCGGGGGTTCCCACAACCGCACGATAATGTCCGGAGAAAGGCGGAGGATCGAATATTCGTAGTCCCACTTGTTGTGCCCGGGAACAAACTCACCGGTTTGATGTCCCTCGCCCCGCGCAACAACCCGGTCGTTCTTTCCGAGGAGATCAACGCAGGTTCTGCTGCAAAAATAAGGAAGAGTCCCCGCAAGGACAACAGCAACGGTGGCGGTGCTGTCGGTGTGGCGCTCGAGATAGGATGCCTGCCGCACCATTTCGGGATTTCGGGCGACCTCCAGGGGAGGCATTCGTAGCATCAGGTCATACCAGTGTGGAGAGGTCAACCGCACAAAGCAGAAGGCAAGGAGAAGAAGGGTTACACCATGGCGCATGTCAAGGTTCCGGCCACGACGAACGATACGCATCTCAAAGCCCGCTTTCTCGGGAAGACGTACCAGCGTCCATGCCAGGAGGATCATGAAGGCAGGCATCACCTGGGCGATGTACCGGTTCGCCCCCCCATAAGATTCCCATGCATCGCCACCTACCCAGATGCTGTAGACCGATTGTATTGCGATTGCTCCCATGAGAAGAGCAATCAGACGCCGCTTCTCGGGATGAATCCAGAGAAGGAGGAGCGGGGCGAGGAAAACGAGAAGAGAGACTTCCAGCACAAATTCCCGGAAAACCATCAGGCCGCGCCAAACGCGCGCGCCGAGTTCGACGCCGGTCATTTTCAAATAAAAGGTATTCGGGAGGATGTCGCCATAGTATACAAACCGGAAGAGACTGTGTGAAGCCACCGTGCCCACGAGGACGAACATCGCCAACCAAGGGAACGGGTAGCCGCGGCTTCTCCTGTTCCATCCCCAGAACAACAGAAGGGTGCCAAAGAGGAGCGCGGTCTCTGTTCGCGTGAGGATCGCAAGGGCGACATACACCGGGATCTTCCATGGCGGGCGCTCGCGATCCCAGCACCGAATCATTTCCCAGAGAGATAGGGTCGTGAGCGTTGCCAGGAGACCCACTTCCATCCCCTGAAGCGCCCAATTATTCAGTGGAAAGTAAAATGCAACGAGAAACACCCCGGCAAAGGCAGCCCATTCCGAACCATCGGTGACCCAGAGAGCGATCCTGCGTAGGTAAACAAGATTGAGCAGGAGCAGGAGGAGGGAAGCCGACTGAACCAGAGCACTGATCTTGGCTGCACTCACCGGCAGAAGGTGGAAAGCGGCCATCAGAAGGGTCCAAAGAAAATTTGAGTATCCCTCCACGGCCGGATACCCGGGGTTCCAGACGAGTCCATAGCCCGCGGCAAGATTCTTCGCGTATCGCATCGAAATCATCGCGTCATCGAAGAGCGAGTAGAACCTCGTCCCATCGATCAGGAAAGTGGTGTTCCTGATGAACAGGACCCCGTACTCGACGAAGGCGATGCAAAGGAGAACAAAGACGACCTGGCCACTCCGAAAGGGCCTACTGTGGAATCCCGAATCCGTCAACGCGTTTCCTGCTCCGGTACGGGGCGAATGTCAACGGGGACAGAGCTCATTTTGTCAAGCGTGCGTTGAAGGGGAATTCCCACAGTCGCATACTTCAGGATAAGCAGGCGGGCGCGCTCGTAATCTCCTTCCGCCTGGATGGTCATGATTTCGCCGGTAAGCTTCCGGACTGCGTCTTTGATTGTGTCGAAGTTGACGCGAAAGGTGCCTGTCGTTTCGTTGTATTCGAACGCCTTCTGTTCGGTCAGGTAGTTGAACTGCAGGGCCATTCCTTGGCCATGGGCTTCGGTAATCCCGAAACGGATAGATCGGAACACGCCAGCGAGGAACGTGACGTACATCTTCTGCTCCGTTTCCTTCGGGAGGACGCCCGTGTCGACCAGGTGCTGAAGGGCGAAGAGACCGGCGATATCCGCTTTTGCTTCTTCAAGAGCAGAGCTCAGATCTTTCATAGCCTGGCGCACCGTCGTCGGTTTCCCCTTGAGGGTGATGGTATGCGGACCCAGGCCATGCATGAGTTCATGCGCGAGAATGTGGGTGAAGAATGGCTCGAACGAAATCAACAGCTGCTGGGCCGGGTCAACCGCGAAACCGGCAACCGGTTTCAAGATTCTCTCAAATTTCGCCTGCTGCACGTTCCTCAGCATCACGCGTTTGCTCCCCTTCTCCGCAGTCACGCGCTCGTCGTTGGGAAGGTTGAACGCCGCTGTCTGCACGCCCGCACGTGCCTCCCCGCCGACAGCCACCTGGTCCACGACGCGGATGGGGGCCATGCTGCCGAGTTTCGGGTTCTTGTACCGGTCCTCGATCGGAAGGTTGTTTTCAATTTCCTGGAGATGCTCGGAGAATTTGGCAAGTTTTGCAGTCTCGGCGTCGTTCCGGAGGGCGATGAATGCCTCGAATGCCGCCTTGTAATTGAAGAGCTCATCCATATAGACCTCGTATGGTCCGATCGTCGGCTCGATGGGGCTGTCGAGATCCATCCATGCCAGGTCGCTTTCGTAATAATCGTTGGAAAGAAGCGCGTCGGCGCGTTTGTTCAGATAGGTCTTGAGCACCTGATTGTCGGTCAGGTCGGCCGCCTCATGCAGGAGCTTTGCCGCCGGCACAAGCAGATCTTTGTACTCAACGTCATAAGGGACGATCTTCAGCCGGCGGTCGGACTCACGCCGGATCACCGTGAAGAATCCCGTCGCCTGTTTCTGTTCTTCCGGGGGCAAGGCGGCAAGCCAGGCGGCGAACTCCTCTCTCGTCATCTCCTCCGGATAGAAGTTCGCGTACGGGGGCTTTGGTGACGGCGCGCCCGGAATGAACGCCTCATTCTTATCGAGCCGGGACCAGGGCCCCATGTTAATCTGGAAGTACAGGAGCCGCTCCTCACCTTCGGGCGATGAATCCTGTTCCAGCTTTTTCAAGAGGTCTTCATTCCCTGCCCAGGCCTGTCGAAGATAGAGACGGTCCATGATGAGGGCCGCTTCCGTCAGCTTCTGGATGGCTTTCCGATCGCCCGACGAGAGTCGGGACATGTCCGCGGCCAGGACCACCGGAACAAAGCGCTTGATCTTCGCCGTCAGTTCGGTCGGGGCCGCCGGCTTCTTCTTTGACGAGTCACCGCATCCCGTTGTCATAAGAATACAACTTGCGGTGAGGAGAAATATGGCGATCTTCATCTTATGCCTCCGCAGGGA
>DAIUKN010000096.1:0-8124 GCA_036848195.1 Bacteroidota bacterium | reverse complement strand
GAACATCCTTGCCCTGCTGATCACGATTCCGATGGTCCTGTCGACCGGATCGGAGTTCATGCCGCCTCTGGACGAAGGGAGCCTGCTCTTCATGCCTGTGACGCTTCCGAACGCGTCCATCACGGAAGTCAGCCGCATCCTCCAGGTCCAGGATGCGATTATCCGTTCGACCCCGGAGGTGGAATCCGTTCTGGGCAAAGCGGGGCGCGCGGAGACATCCACGGACCCCGCGCCGGTCAGCATGATTGAATCGATCATCCTGCTCAAACCCAGAAGCCAGTGGCGTCCCGGGATCACGAAGAACGATATCATTGCGGAACTGGACGCGAGGCTGCAGATTCCCGGCGTGCGCAACGGCTGGACCCAGCCGATCATCAACCGGATCAACATGCTCTCAACAGGCGTGCGGACGGACCTCGGCGTTAAGATCTTCGGGCGCGACCTCGACACTCTTGAGAGCCTTGCTGTCAGGGCCGAGAAGCTTCTCCGTAAAGTCCCTGGTGCTGCTGATCTCTACGCGGAACGGACGCAGGGGGGGCTTTTTGTGGATATTGCCATCGACCGCGAGGCCGTGGCGAGGTACGGGATTACCGTTGGCGATGTCCAGGAGGTGATCGAGACCGCGCTGGGAGGCGAAAACATCGGGACGATCGTCGACGGGCGTCAGCGGTTCCCCATCCGTGTCCGTTACGGCAGGGAATGGCGCGACGATTTCGAGGCGATCAGAAATATTCTTGTCCCCGTCAGTAGCGGCGCCCGGCCCGGTGAGATGGTGATGGGTTCCCGTTCAGCCGGCCCTGGCTCGGGGGCGGGGGGCGAATCGATGGGGAAGCAGACGCCTCCCCGCTCCCCCCTGGCAGGGAAGACCGAGTTGCCTTCCGTGTCGTCGAGAACCTATGTTCCTCTCGGTCAACTTGCGAAGATCGTCGCAGTTCCGGGACCGCCGATGATCGCCAGCGAGAATGCCCAGCTTCGCTCCATCGTCTTCTTGAACGTCCGCGGGAGAGACATGGGGAGTTTTGTCGGCGAGGCACGGCTTCTCCTCGAGCGTGAGCTCGTGCTCCCGGCGGGCTACACCCTGCAGTGGAGCGGTCAGTGGGAGAATCAGGTCCGTGCGAAGCATCGGCTGCAGATCCTGATGCCGATCGTCCTGGTCATTATCTATCTGATGCTCTACTTCGTCACAAAGGATTTTCTCGAGGCGTTGATCGTCATGCTCTCGGTGCCGTTTGCCCTGATCGGTGGTGTGTACCTGATCTACATTCTCGGCTACAATTTCTCTGTTGCTGTCTGGGTGGGCTTCATCGCGCTTTACGGGCTGGCAGTGGAGACCGGCGTGGTGATGGTCGTGTATCTGCACGAGGCTCTGGACAGCCGTATCCGGGCGCACACGCTCGGTCACCGGGGTCCCTTGACCGTTGCGGATGTGACCGCGGCCACGGTGGAGGGCTCCGTTCTCCGGCTTCGGCCGAAGGTGATGACGGTGGCAACCAGCCTGATTGGTCTGGTCCCGATCATGTGGAGCACGGGCGTGGGGGCCGACGTCATGCAGCCGCTTGTGGCACCCATGATTGGCGGACTGATCACCTCCACCATCCACGTCCTTATTGTTACCCCTGTCTTGTTCAGCATCCTGAAGGAGCGGGCGATCAGAAAGGGGAAGCTGGAAATGTCGAAGATGTCCACCTGGATGAGGTGATCCAGTGCACATCGTGACCATGCGCACGTTTTTCCTGGCGCCGTTATCATATACTGGTGGTGCATGATGATTGAACGCCGTTGCATCTGGCGTTTCTTTTCTGCATTTTCGGATCATGTTTCATTTGAGGCGAACGTATGACAATACTTGTTGTTGACGACGAGCCGGAATACCGGCTGATCATGCGCAGTGTTCTGGCCTCGGAAGGCTGGGATGTTGTGCTGGCCGAGAACGGTGAGGATGCGCTGAAGAAGCTGAACGAGGTCGGTGCCGACCTCGTCATATCGGATATCTACATGCCCGTTATGGATGGCATCAAGTTCCATCGCGCGGCCCGGAGTATACCGCAATTTGAAAAGACACCGTTTCTGTTTGTGTCGGCCTTTGACGATCAACACACGCTCGAATCCGTGAAGGATCCGCGCTACGAGGGATTCCTCCGCAAGGCGCGGCCGGTGGAAGAGCTGATCGAGTGGATCGAATATCTGACGACACCGGAAGAGGACCGTCCGAAGATGCCCCCCGGCGGCTACAGGCCGAAGAGCAATGATCCGCGACGGCCGGGTACGCGTGGAACCCCTGGCGCCCGGATGTACTAATGCCACACTGAACCGAGGGTGAACGCGCAGGAGCACCTATGGGTGTGGGCCTGTTCGTTGAACGGGCATATCGATCAGGCTTTTCGGCGCCGCTTCGGGACACCCGGAGCGGCGCATTGTTTTCACTGCCGCTTTTCCCTATCTTGAGTCGTGTTTCATCGTGCAAACCGGCGCGCGTCCCGCCGGCCATTTCGCGTTCGTCCCACAACAGACCCCTCGTCTTATGACAGATCACATTCGGACTCCGGCGACCCTTATTACCGGAGCCAACGGAGAAATGGGCCATGGATTGATCGAGCGTCTCGCTGAGGAAGGGTCGGCCAACATCATCGCGATCGACGTCCGCCCGATTGACGAATCGCTCAAGCCGAAATGCAGCGCCATACTGGTCGGCGACATCCTCGATCCGCGCCTGCTGGAGCGTTTGCAGAGTGAGTATGAGATCCACACGGTCTTTCATCTGGCGGCGTTGCTTTCGACGCGCGCGGAATTCACCCCCGAGGCTGCGCACAAAGTCAATGTCGAAGGTACGATGCTCCTTCTGAAACTGGCCATCGAGCAGTCTCGCTGGCACGGCACGCCCGTGAAGTTTCTTTTCCCGAGTTCCATTGCAGTGTACGGGCTCCCCTCGGTGGCGGCGAAGAAGAGGGCTGGAAGAGTGAAGGAGAACGAGTGGAACGCACCAATCACGATGTACGGGTGCAACAAACTGTACTGCGAGCACCTGGGCAGGTACTATACGCAGCACTACCGCCAGCTTGCGGCGGATGCAGCGAAGGGCGGGATTGACTTTCGGAGTATCCGTTTCCCGGGACTCATCAGTGCCGTGACGGTCCCGAGCGGCGGAACCAGCGACTTTGCTCCTGAGATGCTCCATGCCGCGGCCCAAGGGAAGGACTACGACTGCTTCGTCCGTGAAGACGTACGGATTCCCTTTATGGTCATGCCGGATGCAATCGTCGCGCTGCTCAAGCTCCGGGCCGTACCTGAAGAAGACCTCAGCCAGCGCGTCTATAATATTACGAGCTTCAGTCCCTCGGCTGGAGAGATACGAGACATTGTGCTCAAGGAATGGCCCCGGGCGCGCGTCACGTTCCGGCCGGACGACAAGAGGCAGGCCATCGTCGATTCCTGGCCAGAAGACGTGGATGACCGCGCGGCGAGAAGCGATTGGGGGCAGGTCCCTGAGTATGATCGTGGACGGGCCTTTGATGAGTACCTGATCCCCGGAATCAAGAACCGCTACGGACACCGGAAACTGTGACGATGGCCCGGCGAACCACCCTGATCGTTCTTTTCTTCCTCATTCCGCAGACCCATTCCATCTCTCTGGCAGGGGAGCCGGAGCGGCTTGCGGAGTACCGCACCGTTGGGAAGCGGTTGCTGGAGGCCGGGCTCCTCAATGGCGAAGCGTACGCCATGCTGCAAGAGCTGACGACTCGTGCTCCGCACAGGCTTGCCGGTTCCGCAGGCGCGGACAGCGCTGTCAGTGTAACGAAGCGGATGATGGAGAGCAAAGGGTTCGATCGGGTTAGAGTGGAACCGGTCATGGTCCCTCGCTGGGTCCGGGGGGGGGTCGAAAAAGCAGAGGTTCTCATTCCGGGGAGACGCCCCATCTCACTGGCCGTCTGCGCTCTCGGCGGAAGCGTTGCCACGCCGAAGGAGGGGATCACTGCCGGGGTCGTGGAGGTGAAGTCGTTCGACGAGCTGCACGCTCTTGGGACCGCGGCCCGTGGGAAAATCGTCTTCTTCAACCGTCCGATGAACCCTGCGAAGCTGAACACCTTTGAAGCGTACGGCGGGGCGGTCGACCAGCGCGGGCGGGGTGCAGTTGAATCCGCCGAAGCCGGCGGTGTTGCTGCGCTGGTGCGGTCAGTCACCCTTTCGTCAGATGACGTTCCTCACACGGGCGCCATGGGATACAAAGAAGGTTCCCCGCAGGTCCCCGCGGCGGCGGTGAGCGCGGCGGGGGCGAACCTGCTGAGTGATCTCATCCGGAAAGGAAACAGGGTCCGGCTTCGGATCACGCTCGGCTGTGCAACGCTTCCAGATGTTCCCTCAGCAAATGTCATGGGCGAGATCCGCGGCTGCGAAAAACCCGATGAGGTCATCGTCGTAGGAGGTCACCTCGACAGTTGGGATACGGGGACCGGGGCTCATGACGACGGCGCGGGTTGTGTTCAGGCGATCGACGTGCTATCCCTCATTCGTCGGTTAAACCTCGCGCCAAAGCGGACCATTCGGGCGGTGATGTTCATGAACGAGGAGAACGGCCTGCGCGGGGGGAAGGCCTATGCCGTTGCTCCAGAACGGAGCGCCGAGAAGCACATCGCCATGATTGAGTCAGATCGCGGAGGTTTTGCGCCGCGCGGGATCAGCGTCCAGGCTGATTCACTCATGCTGGAAAGGGTCCGGCAATGGAGATCCCTGTTCGAGGAACTGAATGCCGGCCGGATCGAGAAAG
Source organism: Bacteroidota bacterium (assembly GCA_036848195.1). Lineage (GTDB taxonomy): Bacteria > Bacteroidota > Ignavibacteria > UBA10030 > UBA6906 > DAIUKN01. The sequence continues at coordinate 3,362 of DAIUKN010000096.1, read as the reverse complement.
GTGGCAGCGGCGCGGACGTATCAGCGATGGTCGGGAAGGGTGTCCCCGGGTTCGGTCTCGATGTGGAGAACCATCGGTACTTCGACTACCACCATTCCGCAAATGACACCATTGACAAGGTGAATCCCCGCGAACTTGAAATGGGTGCCATCGTCATGGCAATGCTCTGCTACCTGCTCGCCCAGGAAGGATTTGATTGATTCGCCGGATCTTACGATATCCCTTCATTCCTGCTCTTCTTCACCAGACTCTTATTGCTGATATCATTTCCACTCTGTATATTCCGCTCAGTCCAACATCTCCGGACACAGTTTCTCCTGGAAGGGCTCATGCCATGAAAACAACCAGAGTTCACCGACTCGTGGTCGCAATTTTCCTGTTCGTCATTCTGATCGGGAGTCTCTCGTTTGCCCAGACCGGCTGGGTGGCCAACGGGGCGGGAACGCGAGCAGCCGGGATGGGGTATGCTTTCACCGGGCTTGCCGATGATGCATCGGCGGTGACATGGAATCCAGCGGGCATCGCGCAGTTGTCGCGTCCGGAAGTCTCCGCAGGCTTCAGGACTATTTTCACCTCTGTGAACATCGACTTCCCTGCGAATTACGGAATCCAGGGATACACGTATGACGGCACACCGACGTTCGAGGTGAATTTTGCCAGCTTCATCTATCCGTTCAGAATCCAACGGCACAATGTCTCGCTTGGCGTTTCGTACCGGAAGCTCTATGCCTTCGTCGACAACTTCAAGGAGAACTTCACCGTGCTCTCGTCGGATTTTCCGCCGGTGGAAACGCGGCGCGACAACGAACTCACGGCTTCCGGAGGGGTAGGTGCGTATGCAGGGACCATCGGGGTTCAGGTCGCGGATTTTCTGATGCTGGGAGGGACCGTCAACATCATCAAGAGCTCCGCTACGGAAATGCAGAAAGGTCTCACCGGCACAGCTGTGAATTACGACTACACGTACGATTATGACTACTCGGGAACAACAGTGGACCTGGGGTTACTGGTCAAGAAGGATTGGTTTTCCGGAGGCGTCGATCTGAACCTGCCGCAGACCCTTACCATCGATTCGAAATTCACCCCCCGGATGGCGGGCTTCACGAAATTCGACACGACCACAACCGTCGAACTGCCGATGCAGTGGGGTCTCGGCATTGCCGTACGCGCTACGGACGAGCTGACTCTTGCTGCTGATTACCGGATTCGTCCTCTGTCGCAAACAAAGAGAGATGGAAAGGTCGACTCGGCATTCTTTGCTGATGCGAACTCCTTCCATGTGGGAGCCGAGTATCTCGTCAAGCTCAAGGATAGTTTTCTTCCCATTCGCGCCGGCTTCTATACTCAGCCACTGGAGTTCAAGGACGCCGACAACAAACAGGTCACCCGCAACATCGTCACGGCCGGGATAGGATTCGTCATGGGTCCGATTTCCTTCGATGCGAGTCTGGAGTGGTACAATGTCTCCTACCTGATCTATCAGGGTGTCACAAGAAAGGAGACACAGTGGCGGGTGAACTTCGGAGGGGTTGTTCACTTTTGATGGTGTCGTCCGGGTCATGGATGCGGGAAGGAGGTTACCATGTCAGGAACGCTGATTTGTCTGCTGATGTTCGCTTTCGCTCCCGGCCCCGCGGGGGATGAATGGTACACGCTCTACGAAGACGGGAAGTCTCTCATGGAGAGGGGGGAGTACGAGCAGGCGGCTGCAAAGTTCCGTCTGGCGCTGGAAGACCGGAATGAGGACCGCGAGAATGCGCGTACGTACGGCGTGAACTTCATCGAGTATTTCCCCCACCGTGAACTGGGCGCCTGTCTCTATCATCTGAGCCGGTGGGAGGAGGCGAAGCGCGAACTGGAAGCGTCATTGCAGCAGACCCCCAGCTCCAGGGCGAGGGAGTATCTAACCCGTGTCGATCAGGCCCTTGCCGTCCGCTCCACGGTCGCGGCACAGCCACCTGCCACTCCGCCGGCGAAGACGACGAAGAAGCCTGGAACTCCTGCGACCACGGCGCTGCTGGCTGCTTCAGCGGCGTTCTTCAACGAAGCGGGGGACGGGATCCTGCGGGGTTCGGAGGAGGGAACGATCAATATTCACCTTGTCAACAGTGGCAAGAGCGTGGCGCGAAACCTGCATGTGCGGGCCCTCCCCGAAAGAGGGGTGGATGGGATCCGGATCCCGCGGGAGGGTTTTGTGGAGAAACTCGGGGCCGGTGAATCGCGCGATGTTGAGCTCTCCGTCGTGGCGGACGCGGACATCGGGTCAGGCAGTGCCCGGCTCCGGATTGAAATCTCAGACGACGGCACGTACACGCTCGATCCCCCTGTCGCCGTTGCGATACCGACGGCCGCGTTCAAGCCGCCCGAACTCGCCGTGAGTGACGTGGCAATCAACGATCAATCCGGCAACGGCCAGATCGAGCAGCGCGAAATCGTTGAAGTCACGGCTCGCGTCAAGAATGTAGGTGAGGGAGTGAGCCGCCAGTCGCACGTGACGGTGCAGCCGGGGGACAATGTCTTCCTCACCTCCGAATCGCGCAAGGAATTTACCCTCGGCAATTTGCCTGCCGGGGCTTCGAAGGACATTGCCTTTGCTGTCTACACGAACGCGAAGGCATCCGACGTGACGCTCGACTTTCTCCTGAAAGACGGGCGGCCGGATTCCGAGAAAAAAGAGTCGGTGTCGTTCGAGTTCGACACGCCGCTCAAGAGGTCCGGGCTTCTCGCGGGGGGAAAACAGGCCGGTCTCCCGGGGGGCGGTGCGGTTGCTGCAGGCGGGTCGTTCCTTGCCGATCTGACGGTGCCGAAGAGTTCAACGAAGAATCCTGATGCAGTGGCGGTGGTCATCGGAATTTCCCGTTTCAAGAATTCGGACGTTCCTCCGGTTGACTACGCGAAAATGGATGCGGCGGCGATGAAGGAGTATCTCATCAGCGCCATGGGCTTCGATGAGCGGCGAATCATCACCGCGATCGACGAAGACGGGTCACTGGCAGACTTCAAACGCATCTTCGAAGCGCAGCTCCCCAATTACGTAAGGCGCGGGAAGTCCGATGTCTTTGTTTTCTACAGCGGGCATGGTGCGCCGGACCCGGAATCAAAGGAGGCCTTCTTTGTCCCTTACGACTGCAACCCGACCTACGCCCGGCAGACGGGATTTAAAGTGAAGGAACTCTATGAGCGCCTTGCTGCCCTGAAAGCGAAGTCGGTCACCGTTGCCATTGATGCCTGTTTCAGCGGTTCGAGCCAGCGAGGAATGCTGATGAAAGGGGTCAGCCCGATTTTCATAACCGTAGAAAATCCCATCGTGGCGATGGAAAACGGTGTCGTGTTCACATCTGCCACGGGTCAACAGGTGTCAA
>DAIUKN010000095.1:0-8206 GCA_036848195.1 Bacteroidota bacterium | reverse complement strand
AGAGGAGATCCTGAAACGCCTGCGGGGGGTCATGGAGGGGAGAACGAGCATCATTATCAGTCACCGGATCTCCACCGTGAAGGACGCCGATCTTATTGTTGTCCTGAACGAAGGGATGATCTCGGAACAGGGAACGCACGACGAGCTCGTTGCGCGGGGAGGGATCTATGCCGAACTCCACCGGAAGCAGTTGCTCGAGGAAGAACTGGAAAAACTCTGATGCAGGAAGAAGAGATACTCGGGAAGGCCTACGACGGCACGCTGATGCGCCGGCTCCTGCGGTACCTGAAGCCATACCGTTGGCAGGTGGTGCTTGGCATTCTGCTCAGTATTCTCGTCTCCTCCCTCGAGGCAGTTCGCCCGTACTTCGTCAAAATCGCAGTGGACCAGAACATCGCCCAGAAGGACGCGCACGGCCTCCTTATGACGACACTCCTGTTCTTCGCGGTGATGACGCTTCGCGGGATCATCCAGTACTTCAACTCCTACCTTACCCAGTGGATCGGACAGCGAACGATCTTTGACCTGCGGATGGAAGTGTTCGATCACCTGCAGCGCCTCGGCCTCAAGTTCTTCGACCGCAATCCGATCGGCCGGCTCATCACGCGCGTGACCAATGATATCGAGGTGCTGAACGAGATGTTCTCGTCCGGAATCGTCATGGTGTTCAGCGATGTCTTCACGATCATCGGGATTCTCTATTTCATGTTCACGATGAACTGGCAGCTCGCGCTCGTTTCGCTGAGCGTCCTCCCGCTGTTGTTCTACGGCACGTTTCTCTTCCGGAGAAAGGCGCGTGAGGCGTACCGTGAGGTACGGCTCCAGCTCGCGAGGATCAACGCATTCATGCAGGAGCATATCACCGGCATGATGGTGGACCAGGTATTCAACCGCGAACAGCGGTCGTTTGAACGATTCTCGGGGATCAACGCCCTCCACAGGGACGCGAATATCAAGTCGATTTTCTACTATGCGCTCTTCTACCCCGGTGTGGACCTGATCGGGGCGATCGCCGTAGGTCTGATCATCTGGTACGCGGGGCTCGAAACGCTCGGAGGCACCCTCACGATCGGGACCGTCATGGCGTTTCTGCAGTTCAACGAGATGTTCTGGCGGCCCATCCGCGACCTGTCGGAGAAGTATAACATCATGCAGACTGCCATGGCTTCGTCGGAGCGGGTCTTCCGGCTGCTGGACGACCGGACGTTGGTGGAGGACCGGAGTGATCCCGTGGAGCTCCTTACGGTGAAAGGCGCGATCGAGTTTCGCCATGTCTGGTTTACGTACAACCCTGCTCCGGACGGACAACAGACGTCAGACTGGGTTCTTCAGGATGTTTCGTTCACGATCAATCCCGGAGAGACAGTCGCCTTTGTCGGCCATACGGGTGCCGGAAAGACAACCATTATCAGTCTCCTGGCCCGGTTTTACGACATCCAGAGAGGGGAGATCCTGGTTGACGGTGTCAATATTGCTCAGGTGCGGCAAGCGGATCTGCGGAGGCACATTGCGCTGGTGCTCCAGGACGTGTTCCTCTTTTCGGGAGATATACGCTCCAATATCGGCCTGGGGAACGAGGCGATCTCCGACGAGCGGATCCGCGCGGCTGCCAAAGTCGTCGGCGCCCAGCGATTTATCGAGAAGATGCCCGGTCAGTATCTTGAGGAGGTGAAGGAGAGGGGAGCGACCCTGTCCGTAGGTCAGAAGCAGCTGATTTCGTTTGCCCGTGCGCTGGCGGTCCACCCCCGGATCCTGATCCTCGACGAGGCCACGTCCAGCGTGGACACCGAAACCGAACAGCTCATTCAGAATGCGATCAAGAAACTCCTTCACGGTCGCACGTCGATTGTCATTGCGCACCGCCTGTCGACGATTCAATCCGCTGCAAAAATCATCGTCATGCACAAGGGGAGAGTGCGGGAGATGGGGACGCACCAGGAACTGCTCGCACAGGGGGGACTCTACTATAAGCTCTATCAGCTCCAGTACAAAGACCAGGAGCTTCCCTCCGCGGCGTCCTGACGGGGTCAGCCTGTGCCGGAGCCCACATCATGTGATGGACGTCGCCCCGCCGCCAGTTGTGTCCTTGCAACTCTGCCACTCATTGGGTAGATTCTCCGCAGATCGTGTTTCCTCCACTCACCAGCCGGGGAGCCGCGTATGACTGCAACACCTCCGTCGAAGTTCATGACCCTCGAGCGTCACATCATTGAGGGCGAACGCCGGCATCCCGATGCGACCGGCCAGCTGTCGGGGCTTCTTCACGGCCTTTCTCTCGCCGCGAAGCTCGTCTGGCGCGAGGTGACCAAGGCAGGGCTCGTGAATATCCTCGGGAAGACCGACCGGATGAACATCAGCGGCGACGTTGTCAAGAAGCTGGACGATTTTGCGGACCAGACGATCTACAAGGCGATGGACCACCAGGGCCACCTCTGCGTGATGGCCTCAGAGGAGAACGAAGACCTGCTCCAGATCCCCGCGCAGTACCCCCACGGCAAGTACGTCCTTCTCTACGACCCGCTTGACGGGTCTGGGAACATCGATGCAAACGTGACCATCGGCACGATCTTCTCCGTGTACGCCCGCGTGACACCGTCAGGGGATGGCACCCACCGGGACGTGCTGCAACAGGGGAAGAACCAGGTCGCGGCCGGATATGTGCTTTATGGCTCCAGCATGATGTTCGTCTACTGTACAGGGCACGGGGTGCATGGGTTCACCCTCGACCCGAGCGTGGGGGAATTTCTCCTCTCACACGAAGACATACGGATCCCGCAAAAGGGAACCATCTACAGCATGAACGAGGGGAATTTCGGCCGATGGCCGGCCGGGATGCAACGCTATGCCCAGTGGCTTAAACAGGAAGATCCCGCCACAGGACGTCCCTATTCCTCACGGTACATTGGATCTCTTGTCGCCGATGTTCACCGGACGCTGCTCTATGGAGGGCTCTATTGTTATCCCGCAGACGCGAAGAACCTGAACGGAAAGCTTCGCCTCATGTATGAGAACAACCCGCTGGCATACATTGTGGAGCAGGCTGGAGGTCTGGCCAGCGACGGACGGCAACGGGTTCTTGACATACACCCGACTTCACTTCACCAGAGATCACCTCTTTTTGTCGGCAGCGCTGAGGACGTCCGTATCGCACAGGAATTCCTTAACGGGACGAGGTGAAAAACAAAAACCCCGCTGCCGAACGATGGCAGCGGGGTTTTTGGTCCCTCAGAAAATCACTTACTTGAGTTTTGCGAGACGGTCTTTTGCTTTCTCGACAAGCCAGCTCGTGGGGAAGGCATTGATCACCTTCTGGTAGGTTTCTCGCGCGGCTATCGTATTTCCAAGAGCTGCCTGGCAGTTCGCGATCATGAAGAGAGCGTCGGGTTTCTTTCCGGAACGCTTCGTCGACATGACGGATTCAAACTGCTTCAAGGCGTCGTTGTATTTTCCCATCCCATAGTACGACTCTCCGATCCAGTACGTACAGTTATCCGCAATCCCCTGGTCGGCACCGCTGTTCAGGATGGCCTGGAAGCCTTCAGCTGCCGCGGCGTAGTTTCTGCTCCTGAATTGATCGAGCGCAGCGCTGTAGGCGGAGGAGGCTTCCCCACTCTGGACTTCTTTGGAGGGACTGGCGCTCCGACTCGGCCGGGACGGTGCGATCACAGGAGCAGGCTTCGGTGTCGCCAGGGCTTCCGTGACCCGGGTCTCGAGCTCCGCATTTTTCGCGGTCAGCCTCCGATTCTCAGCCGCAACAGCCTCCGCCTGATCATGCAGTCGCCGGTTCTCATTCATCAGGCTGTCTACACGGTACTCCATCCTCGCCGACGGGGAAATTGCTGGCGTGCTATCGAGTTCGTCAACGGCTTCTTCACTCGAACCACATCCCACCAAGACAAGAGACAGAAGGGCGGCAATGCCCGAGAGGAAATAGAGCAATTTGCCCCGGGGGACGGTCTCTGAACCTGCGATCATGGTGTTTCTCCTTCACTTTTTGGGGGAAGTCTCGCGTAAATGTATCAAACCACCAGGGCAATGTCAAGTACTATCTCGCAAGGAATTGCGCTTTTTCCTTACTGGAGTGCGGCTGGGAGTTGATTGGCTACCACCTGGCAGATCGTTGCAACAACCTCGTCCGGAACGCCGTCCTTGTGGACCGACTGCAATCTCATGTCGCAGATTTCGTTGACATAGTCGACGGTGATGGCCTTTCCTCCCGAGACAATGGCGATCTCAGTGGAGAAAAAGTCCAGATGGCATACCTCGTGGATCTTTCGCGTGATCGCCCAGAGTTGCTCGAGGTTGTGCGCACGCATGTCAGAGTCCGTGACCACGGAGTACAGATGCGTCTCATGGTCCCACCAGCAGGGGAGAATGGTGCCGAAGATGTAGAAAGCCCGGAACCAGCCCACCTTCCCGTCGAGCCGGACCGGGACGATCTTCTCCTGAAGAAGGTACTTGTCGTTCTTATGATGCTGCCGGGATTCGACCACATCCTTGAGGGTCTCTGCCCCGAGGATCACGCCGATGCCGCCGCCGGTAGTATTCGCGGGTTTGATGATGAACGGCCGCCGGAGCCGGGCAAGATCACTCAACGAGAGTTCGACCTCCCGCTTCTTGTTGTATGGAGAGATGATGATCGTAAAGGGAACATCGATCCCCTTTGTAAGGAACTCCAGGTGCATGGTGGCCTTGTCGGCTGCGTGGTGGAGCGCCTCCGGGGGATTGATCACATGTGATGCTGATTTCCGGATAGCTCGTGCCACCGGGGCGAAGTTTTCGTCCAGGTCCCAGGCCCGATCCAGAAACGCGCCAAACGTCAGCTCCCCACGATGAACCTTCCGGAGGGTCTCATGGGTATTGTGGTGGGTGATGGAGTAGAAACGCAAGCCGAGGGAATGGACATGCCGCTCCAGGAGGGCGACGAATTCCCTGTCCTGCTCCCAGTCCCAGGAGACCGCGAGGTCGTATCGGTCAGACATGCATGTACGATAGGGAAAACGGGGATCGCTTTCAAGGTTAGCTTGTTATTCAGAGGGTGAAATGGTATATTTTTGGATGAAGAAAAAGGCGACGAACGTGCGGAATGAGGGTGTGTGTACGATTTTCGTGCTTGCATGCATGCTGTTTGGCGTCGGCCTTTGTGCTCCCGGATGTTCTCCCGGCCGCGAAGCCGCAGTGAAATCGGGGCAGACCCCCCGTGCGACTGAGGCGGATGCTGATACAACAAACCCCGCACAGGTGCAGCATTTCATCGATGGCGCGGTCTACGAGGTCAAGGGAGACTTTGCCAGAGCGGTCCTTGAGTTCCAGGATGCGCTCCGGTACGGGAAGAACCATGCCATCTACCACGCTCTTTCGGGGTGCTATTCGGCGCTTGGGAAGCACGCACTGGCGATTGAAAACGGGCGTCAGGCGGTTGCGCTCGCCCCGGACAAGCTTGACTACCGTCGCAATCTCGCTGAAGTCTATTTTGCCGCATATCAGCTCGACTCTGCCGCTATCCAGTATGAAGAGATCGTCCGTCGCGACTCAAGCAGTCTTGAGTCGTGGTACAGTCTCGCCCGGATCTACGAGCCGCGAAAGCCTTTGAAGGCCCTGGAGGTATACGAAAAGGTCCTCGAACGATTCGGTCCCGAATGGGGCGTTCTGCTCCAGGTTGCCGATCTCTATAATAAGATGGGGAAGTTCGACAAGGCGGCGGTAGCGCTCAAGAGTATGGTTGAGCTTGATCCCGGCAACCAGGCTCTTAAGCGCAGCCTTGCGCAAACGTATCTCCGGGCCGGGAAGGCGGACGAAGGTCTCGCGGTTCTCCAGGAGCTGCACCGGCTCGACCCGGCAAATCTGGAATATATCGGTGACATGGGCGGAGTCTACCTGACGAGAAAAGAGTACGCGAAAGCCGCCGAGCAGTTCACACCAATCTTCTCACGGGATACCGTCTCCATTGACATCAAACTCCGGATCGGACAGCTCTACTACGACCAGTTGGAAAAGGACTCGACCCTGGCACCGCTGACAAAGTCCCTGTTCGAGCAGATTCGGGACCGGCATCCTCAGGATTGGCGTCCGTACTGGTTTCTCGGGGCGCTTGGCTCCATGAAACACGACGACAGTGCTGCGGTTCGCAACTTCCGGAAGGTCACACAGCTCGCCGGCTGGAATGCGGACGGCTGGGTATACCTCTCCGGCGTTTACCTGGGAAGAAACAATTTCGGGGAGACTGCGCAAATCCTCGAATCGGCACGAAAGGTTGTTCCAGACGACTTCCGCGTGAATTTCTTCCTGGGTGTCGCCTACAATCGTCTCGGGCGCAATAACGAGGCGGCGGCTGTTCTTGAGCGCGCACGCCAGATCAACCCGAAGGACGTGGATGCAACCGCGCAGCTTGCCATGGTCTACGATGTGTTGAAGCGTCATGCAGAATCGGACAGCCTGTATGAAGAGGCCCTGAAGCTGGAAGATCCGAAAAAGGATCTCGTATTGAATAACTATGCATACAGTCTGGCCGAGCGCGGGGAGCAACTCCAGCGTGCACTCGAGATGGCCACAAAGGCGGTCGAGGCGCAACCCGATAATGCATCGTACCTCGACACGAAGGGCTGGGTCTACTTCCGTCTTGGCAGGTACAAAGAGGCGGAGACGTATATCAGCAGAGCGATCACGAAGGGAGAGGCAAGCGCCACGTTGTACGAACACCTTGGCGATATTTACTATATGCTCAACGACAAGGCTCGCGCGCTGGAGCAGTGGAACGCCGCACTGAAACTTGATGCGAACAACACCGCGTTGCGCGAAAAGGTCTCGCGCGGATCGTTATGATTCGACGGACCCGGTTCCCTGCCGCTGTTCTCCTGCTTGCCTTGCTCGCCGGGTCCTGTGCGCCAAAGAAGAGCTCCGTGCTTCTGGACACGCGTCGTACGAGTGCTTCGGCGTTGCTCCAGATGGTCAGCGCGGGAAGCGCCAGGGTTCACTCCATGACGGGGCGGGGAAGCGTGGCATTCGAGAGCCCCGATCTCAACGGGTCGGCGTACTTTGAGCTTTCTCTGAAAAAACCCGATTCCCTCCTTGCAAAATTCGAGGGCCCTTTTGGAATCGATGTTGGTACGCTCTTCCTCAGCCGAAATCGCTTCGTCATGTACAACAGTCTGGAGAATCGGGTGACGACGGGTGTCCCGAGTCCCGCTGCGATCCGATCCTTTGTCCCGTTTGACCTCACCTTCGACCAGATCCTCGATGTGTTCTCAGGCGTGTTCCCCCTGGAGGGGGACGCAACGGCCGTCCGCCGCTATGCGGTCGACGGCGATTCCTTTTTGGTTACGATGGCCTGCGGGTCCGGGGTGTGCGAATACTGGATAGACCCCGAGTCATACGTCGTGACGCGAAGCCGTCGGCTGGGCGCCAACGGGGCGGTTCTCGTCGAAGCGGAGGCCGGCGCCTTTGTAGAGCAGGATGGTGTCGTTGCGCCGAAGAGGATTACAATCACTTTTCCGGAACAAAGCCGACGCGTCTCGGTCTTCTACACTTCATTCCATCTTAACGTGCCGGAGCCGTCTTTTGCCTACAGTATCCCTCCGAGCGCCCGCACCATCGTACGGTAACGCCTGATGAGACAGCTCTGCCTCAGCATCATGATTGTGGCCCTGGTTTTTTCCGCGAGCGCGCAGAAAGCCCCGCAGGAAGAGATTAAGAAGCGTCAGGCCGAGTTGCAGACCATCCGCGACCAGATCAAGGAATACGAGGAGAAGATCAAACTCCATCAGAAGAATGAGAATGAAGCCCTTGAGCTGCTGGATACCTACGACAATAAGGCGACTCTCGTTCGACGGCTCATCAGGAAACTGCGTGCGCAGGAGTCCGAACTCCAACAGACAATCGAGAAGACGAGCCATGACATGACCGGGCTGGGGCTGCAGCTGGATTTTCTGAAGAAGCAGTACGCGTCGTATGTGACGTCGATCTATCGAACCGGACGGACCCATGATCTCGAACTTCTCCTCTCCTCCCAATCGATTAACCAGTTCTACCTGCGGACGGAATACCTGAAACGATTCTCCGCACAGAGGAAGAAGGACGCCGAGCAGATTGTTGCCAAGAAGGTGCAGATTGAAGAGACACAGGCGCATGCCCAACAGCAGCTCAGTGAAGAACGCCGGCTGATCGCGGAGAAAGGCGCCGAAGAAGACCGGTTGACCTCGCTGGCGAC
>DAIUKN010000094.1:0-8230 GCA_036848195.1 Bacteroidota bacterium | reverse complement strand
CCGGCACGGGAGTCAGTGGCAGGGTCGCGATTCATCACACCCGCAAGGAGATCGGACTCCATCAGCCCCTCGTCATCGAAAGTGTTATCGGCAGTCGCTTCACTGCCCAGGCGGTAGAAGAGACGACCTTCGGTGGCTATGCTGCAGTAGTCCCGGAGGTGGAGGGTTCCGCGTATATTACAGGCCGGCACGAATTCTCCCTCGATCCGGAAGATCCCTGGGCGCAGGGCTTTATTCTGTAGCGCTCTATTCTCTCTTCCCGTCTCACGTCGGAGCGATCCCATGTCTTTCCCAAAAATCCGGCTTCTCTCCCGCGACGATGTCCGACGTGCACTCTCCATGGCGCAGGCGATCGAACTGATGAGAGACGCCTTTACACAGCTCTCTTCAGGCCAGGCGGTCGTCCCGCAGCGCCTGAGCATGGAAATGCCCGAGCTCGGCGCAAGGGTGCTCGTTATGCCGGTCTCTCTTGCGAAGGGCGGGCAGTTCGGTATGAAGATTGTCTCCCTCTTCAAGCAGAACCCTGAGAAGGGGCTCCCGTACATTCAAGCCTTGATGCTGGTCTTCGATGCCTCGGACGGACACCCGGTTGCGTTGATGGACGCGGAGTACCTCACCGCCCTCAGAACAGGTGCCGCGAGCGGGCTCGCAACTGATATGCTGGCCAGACCCGACGCCCGGACCGCCATGATCTTCGGCGCAGGCGCACAAGGCCGCCTTCAATTGGAAGGGGTGTGTGCAGTGCGAAGGATTTCACGCGCGCTGGTCTTTGATCCGAATCCCGACCGGGCGGAAAAATTCTGTCGCGACTTGACCGGGAGATTCCCCTTTCCCATTACAAGAGCGCCATCCCCTGCCGCCGTGGAGGAGGCCGATGTGATCTGCACCGCCACCACCTCGAAGGAACCCGTTTTCGATGACGCTTCCCTGCGCAAGGGGACCCACATTAACGCCATCGGAGCCTACCGAACAGATATGTGCGAGATCCCCCCGGCTTCGATGGTACGGGCAACAATCATCGTGGACCATCGATCATCATGTCTGGCGGAAGCGGGTGACCTGGTTGGTCCCATCGAACGCGGATTGATCGACGCAGGGCATATTCATGCAGAACTGGGAGAGATCACGGCAGGTAACAAGCGCGGCAGAAATAACGAAGACGAAATCACGATATTCAAGTCGGTTGGCAACGCAGTACAGGATCTGGTGGCGGCGGCGCAGATTCTGCGCAATGCAGAGCAATCCGGCCTTGGGTCGGAGTTTCAGCTTTGAGCCAGACCAGTAAAGAAAAGGACCGGTGCTCAGAGTGAACACCGGCCCCGGTGGGACAGATTCTCTATTAGGTTAGTTGGTCTTCCCGGTCTTCTTTTCCGAGGATTTCATTACCTTCTCCTGCTTGGAAACCTTCTGCCCCTTCGAATCGCAGCAACCTTTGCCAGCCTTCACGTCGCCGCACTCCTTATCCTTCATATCACCGCAAGACCCCTTCACGGACTCGACTTTTTCAGTCTCGGCCTTCTGCACCTTATCGGGGGTTGTGGTCTTGTCCTGAGCAACGATGAAGCTGAAGGCGAACAGGGAAATCGTCACTGCAAAAAGCGTCTTTTTCATGCGAATTCCTTCTCCTCGGATGCTTGGTAGGGTACGTTCAATACTGCTGTATGTGAAAGGTAAAGAAAAGGAAACCGTGATTCAAGGTCGATTCCACTGAAGTCCGGCGCCTCCCTGTCACTTTGTTTCCTGGGTCTTCTTCCACGTGTCAAACTTCTGCACTTCCGTGTCGAGCTCCTTGTAGGTTTCTGAGGCGCGGAAGCGGGTAAACATCTGCTCATTCGCCTTGATTGCCTTGAGAAGCTCGGCATTCGCCTGGCCAATGGGATATTCCACCAGCACATAGGCACGCCACATTTCCCCATCCTTGACCTGGGACTTGGACTTCACCGTCGTCCCCGATAGGCTTGTCGAAACGACGTTCTTGTTGGCCTGCGTGAATTGCTGGAGCAGCTGGGCATCCTGGCCAACACCGGTCTCTTCTTCGAACCGTTTCTGCAGGGCATTAATCTTTATCTCGACCTGGCGGCCGATTTCCGTCCGGGCACCCGTCGTCGCTTTGTCGATGGCCAACTGTAGGTCCTGCGACACGGCGGTATTCGCGGCGTAGAGATAGTTCGGATTTGCCGGAACGTTGGAGAACCACTCAGGGACATCCCCGGTTGAGGTTGCCTGCATGGTTTTGGGGCCACTGCAACCGAGAACAAGAACCGCGAGCAATGCAACGGCAAGAAGTAACGTCACTGTACGCATAGCAGCCTCCTTCATTTGTTGTAGAGAGATGAACCAGATTGCCGCGGGGGATACTCCCTCACGCGGGCGTTGGTACATTACCAGCTTCACTGCAAATTCTTGTCGAGCTCCGCTTTGACTTCTTCTCCGATCTTCTTACCGATCCGCTGAAGCAGCCGGGTCCCCGCGACCTCATAATTCCCGCCCCCTTCTTTTTCATTCTCCACGCTCACCGAGGCGATAACTCTGCCCGATTTAGCATCGATAACCCGGATAATCGCTGCTCCCGTGCAGAAAAAGACCTGAGCCATCGGGTTCCCCCGTTCGCGTGTCGACACGGTCCCGACGACGATAACATCGGCAACAGAGGCCAAGGCCCGCACAACGGCATCGTAATTGCCACTGCTCACAGCATCGTCGATTTTCGCCCTTGGCACTGCACCGAAGATCTTCGATTCTTCGACGATTGTATACCGATCGCCAAGGAGACGCTTCTGAATCTCCTCCTGGACAGAGGATTTTGCGCGCGGTTTCTCGAGATTGCTTTCGAGAATATGCATCGCGATGCTTGCGTTCGTCCTGGTCTTCAGTCTATAAGAGAAGTCGATAAACGCGCCGGGGAGGCAACGTTTCACCTCGGCCATCTGCGGGGCCAGGGCGGAAAGGCCCTCAATTGCGAGCCCTACCCGGATCCTGCTGACGGCTTCGCCTCCCTGAATTTCAGTAACAGCGAAACGGAATCCACCCATTGCGTCAGTCCGTGCATCGACCGAGACGGCGCCTCGGGCCGGAGGGACAAATGCCGCAGCCAGGACGGCGTTTCTGACCGGGACCTGGCCTTCCGGCATTTCAAAGAGGAGCCTGCCACTCAAAGGCTCGGGGAGCGCCCGCCCCTTCTCAGCAGCTTGATCATTCCCTCCCGTCGACTGGAAATGCAGCTTGTTCAGGAGACCGCAGATTTCCGATTGCAGAACCGGAAGCACAGGTCCGGCTCCCGTCCCTGTCAAATCGCCGGTCACGCTCTTCTGAAGGTAAAGCTCGGCAAGGGTGACAACCTTGGCGGCTTCAATGTACTGAGAGCATGCCAGGAATGGATCTCCAGTCGCAGCAGCGCGACGCCCGGTCTGGTAGTAGACTTTTGCCGCGTCGACGGCCCCCTGCAGCTTTTCATTGAATTGCCGCTCCACCTCGGCCTTCGAAACCACCCCATAGGCATACAGGGTCTCATCAGCTTTGCTGAACCACCGTTCGACGACGATTCTCTCCAGCGTCCCTTCAGTCATCTGGTCCGTTGCGGAAGAGAAAGCGTCTGTGAGGCTCTTTTGATCGCCCGCAGAAACCTCCTGCACTCTGGTCGAAACCGTATTAACGATGCGAACCCGGATTTGGGCGGCGATCTGCGCACGAGCCTGTGTGCTGGCCTTCTGTGCGTCTGCCTCGGCATCACCCGTCGACCGGACCGCGCCGAGTCCCTGATAGTACTCCGGTTTGCTCGGAAGACCCGGGAGATTCTTTGCCCATGAAGGCATTTCCTGGCCGCGACAGAGACCGGCGGCGATCGCCAGGGCAACGGCAGAGGAAAGGAGCAAACGATGTGAAAAATGACGACGCATTCTTCTATTGAGCGATAGTGGACGCCAGCATGCTGATCGCATCGTAGATATCCTGGTCCCTGCACTCCTCGCAGACGACCTCACGGCCTTTGATCACCTTGCCCGTTTCAACGGAAATGATTCTGGCCGTGAACACCATGCTCGAACCAAGTTTCCCCACGCTGCCTATCAGGACATTGTCGGCTTTGAGAATCTTCCCTACGGCCACGCCTTCCTCTTCCGTGAGCCCGCTGAGCTGGAACTGCTGTTCTTTGAGTATTGTCTCGATCTGGCGACGCTCGACCATCGTGATGTAATCGAAGTTCGCGAGCGAGTTTGACAAGGAGCTGACACAAACATCCGCCACCTCCTGCGGGACCCCTTTTGCTTCGAAGTTGAGGATGGCAAGCTTGATCGGAACGCCGGGCTTTAGGGCGGGCTGGGTGCCGGACTTGGATCGGATCCTGCCCGAGAGCGAGGGGAGAGCGGATGTGGCTACGTTCGCTTCCCCTTTGAATTGAAGCTGCCAGATAGACAATTTTCCATCTTCGGAGCCGGCGGAAAGCCAGCGGTTGTCTTCGGACACTGCAAGAACTTTCGGCTTTTCGTCCATCGTGACGCTGCTCCCCAACTCACCCTTGCGGAGGTCGACGAGGGTTATCGTCTTGTCCTCGTCGTTGATCACCGCCACGTGGTCGTTCCCGGGGCCCATCGCCATCTGTTCGGCAAGCCACTCGGTCTTAACGCGCTTCACTTCCGTCCCGGAATTCCAGTCATAGGCGATGATCGTGTTTCGCCTCTCCAGGTTCCGCGCGTTTGCGATTCCTCCCTTCGGTATCGCAACCTCTTCAAGTCCGACGGCAAATACGTTGGCGGCCCGGTTTGTGGCCGCGCAATGGACTACGGAACGCGAACCGTGAAGCTCGCCGCCAGCCAGCGTGACCGATCGAAGCCCCTTCAAAGTCGCTGGGTTCCAGGCATGGACATCCCCCGTCCGCAGCACGGCCACCAACTGCTGGCCAAGACGGTCAAACCCGAGAAACAGAATGTCGTCAAGCTTGTCACGCGCATCGATGGATCCCATCGGCATGAGCGCGTTAAGGTCGAAAAGCTCGATTTTCTCATCTTTGGTTGAGACAGCGAGATATCGACGACCCGCATCGAGGGCGGTGCGTGTGGGCTTGGCCTTGGTTCGGAACGAGGTCGCTGTGGCCCCTTTGAGGATGTCAAAGACCATCACCTCGCCCCCCTCATCGACGCCAATGTAGGTGCGGTCGCCCGTCAGAAACGCGGCAAAGACCACACTCCCCCCCAGCTTCGCGGAGGCAACGCTGCTCTTCTTCTCGAGGTCCCAGCACTGGATGTTTCCGGAGGCGTCTCCTGACAGCATCAGTTGCCCGTTTGCGGAAAACGCCAGCGCCGTTACATCCTCTTTCTCAGACATTTGAAGCGCGGCGTGAGGAGCGATCCGCGTATCCTGTCCGTAGAGCAGAGCGACCGAGGAAAAGAGTAGGCCGAGGATTGCGGTGACTTTCATATTGGCGCTCCTTCTTTACAGTATGCAGAGGAAGGCGTGCGAATATTCGATAGGCGCACGCCCACCTCCGCACGTATGTCCATCTGATCAGATCAGGAAGCTGAGGCCTACCGTGATGAGAATAAGTCCACCCTTCGCGTCTTTCGTGAGGCTCCAGAGGTAGTTGCCGGCAAGATCGAACGCTACCTTCTTGGTGAAGAAATATTTCACGCCGGCGTTGATACCGACACCCCCTTTATCCTCGTTGTCGCTGAAATCCTGCTTGAAGTACTGTCCACCGAGATAGGGAACCAGTTTGGCATTCTTCGTCAGGAACGAGTAGACGAAAAAGATATAGCTGCCGAACGTCGTCTTGGTCTCCGAGCCCCCTCCGGAGTAAATGGGCTGGAACGTGACAGGATCGAAGCCCGCGAGGGTTTGCGGTGAGGTCGTTGTGGTTATCGTCAGTGTCGGACCGGCACCAAGCTCGAAATTGTTCGTGAAATAGTAGCCAATCCTTCCTGCAACCGTCCCCGAGCCAAACGAAAAGTCGGTTCCCACCGTGCGAAAGTAGGACCCGACGAGCTGCAACTCGACGTCGCCTTTCTCCTGCTGTCCGAATGCGGATCCGGCGCACATCAGCACCGTGAAACAGAGCAATCCGTAAGTAAGGATGCGCATAACTCCCCTCCTTGGAAAGTGGTTGTGAGACTCCGCGAATTCTCTTGTACCTGTGCGAGGCATGAGAGGTAGATGGATGGAATACCTCGGAGAATGTACTGCAAACATCTAAAACAAGCAACATCCCCTCCGGCCTTCGCCCTTGCGTTTCGTGCGGGGATATTGTAAGTTTTTGTTTGGATCAACCCATCTGCCGAAATTCGATGGACATCTATAGAATCATTGGACGATTCAAGAAGTCCCCCCCCGCTCTTCTGTTCTCGCTGGCGCTGGTCGGGGCACTTATAGCAGCCAGCCTGTCGAATTTCCTCCCCTTTGAGTTGCTGGAGCTCAAATCGCTCGACTTCCGTTTCCGTCTTGCATCACAGCCGGAGACGGTCGACACATCGGTCGTCCTCGTCGCCGTCGACCAAAACAGCATGGACTATTTTGCCGGCCAGAAGGTTAGCTGGCCCTGGCCGCGCGAATTTTACGGGCTGGTCGTCGATTATCTGAAAGAGGCGGGGGCCAGGGTTGTTGCCTTTGACTACGATTTCAGCACGCCGGACGTAGACCGTGTCGAATCCGATGGGGCCGAGTCTGACCGGGCATTTGCCGAGTCGATGCGGCGCGCCGGCAACGTTGTCCTCGGCAGCAACATTGCCGTTCGCGACCCGGGCGACCAGCCCGGCACGGCGATCCTTTCCCGGCATCTGGCGCCCCTCCCGGCACGGGAGATCACCGGACCCCTCTTCGACCGCGCCGCTGCGCCGCTCCCCGAATTGCAGGAAGCCGCCGCTGGATTGGGGGCCACAAATTTCGAAACCGATGTGGACGACATCGGCCGGCGTATTCCGCTGGTGTACCGCTATCAGCAGAGTACTCTGCCACAGTTCGCTTTGGCATGCTACGCCCTCTCCCGCGCGGTGGGACCCATGCAGCTGGATTCCGTGGTGAGAACAATACCGGCCGGCAGTGACGGGAATATGCTTATTGCGTGGTACGGAAGGGGGGGGCCGGACGGTGTGTTCAGGTACTACTCCATTCATGCGTTAATCGTCTCCGCCCGGAAAATGAAGACCGGACTCCCGCCTGATGTGCCGCCGCGACTTTTCCGTGACAAACACGTCATCGTGGGGGGAACCGCTGTAGGCCTCTGGGACTACAAGCCAACGCCGTTTACCGTTCTTGAGAAGTACAGCGGGATGGAAATCCAGGCGACAATTCTGAGCAACCTTCTGAAAGGCCACGCCGTCACTCAGACACCGTGGTGGACGACCTACGTCCTGATGCTCCTCCTCGCACTCGCCGTCGCCCTGATCTTCCTGAGAGTCCACAACGTACCGTTGGCGGCACTGTTGATCGCAGCTCTTGGTGTCGTGTTTGCCGCCGCCGCAACAGTTCTCTTCCGCAGCTCCCAGATCTGGATCCCGGTTGTTGGACCCGCCGTGAGCCTGGTCACCACCTTCGCGCTCGCGGGGGTGGTCAGCTACGCGATCGAAGGTCAGCAGAAACGCCGCCTCCGCAGGGCATTCAACCGGTATCTCAGTCCGCAGGTGGTTGGAGACATCCTTCACAATGTTGATCAGGTTGAGCTGGGGGGAAAAACGATCGAAGCGACGGTCTTCTTCTCGGACATCAAAAACTTCACCACCATTTCCGAAAAGTTTTCGCCGAAGGATCTTGTCGCGTTCCTTAACGAATACTTTACGCTCGCCAGCGATGTGATCCTCGAGCGCGAGGCCATGCTCGACAAATACATTGGCGATGCCATCATGGCCATCTTCGGCGCGCCAATCCCGCGTCCCGACCACGCCAGGGCTGGCTGTGAGACCGCACTGGCAATCCAGCGCCTGCTGAAAGAGAGTTTTCTTCGCAAAGAGCGTGACACACGCGCTCCTGTTTTTGAAACCCGCATTGGTCTGAACACCGGGAAGATGATCGTCGGTAATATCGGCAGCGCGCGACGACTGGATTATACCGCGATCGGCGACACCGTCAACCTCGCCTCCAGGCTGGAAGGCGTCAACAAAGTGTTCGGGACCAGCATCATCATCAGCGAATTCACGTACGAACAGGCAAAGGAGTTCATCGAAGTCCGTCAGCTTGATGTTCTTCGCGTCAAGGGGAAACAGATGCCCGTGCGGATCTACGAACTGCTCTGTGAAAGGGGAAACCT
>DAIUKN010000093.1:0-8279 GCA_036848195.1 Bacteroidota bacterium | reverse complement strand
GTCATATCAGCCCGCGTGGCGAAAGGTCGTCGCGACAGCGGTCGAAAACGGAATCCCGGTCTCCGCGTTTATGAGCGCACTATCGTATTTCGACAGCTATCGGACGGCCACGCTCCCTGCCAACCTCCTGCAGGCCCAGAGAGACTACTTCGGTGCCCACACGTATCGCCGTATTGACCAAGAGGGAGTGTTCCACACGGTCTGGAAGGAGTGAACCAATGCAAACTCTCTTCGGCAGGGGATCGCCCGAAACGACCCTCTCCGTTGACGACGTCAGGGAGATCTGCGTAGAGGCACTCTCGCAGCTCTCGCTGGATGGAAGACGCGTGTTGGTTCTGGTCCCCGACCATACACGACACGCTCCAATCGATCTCTTTTTCCATCTGCTGTATGAGCTGATCGGCAAAAGGGTGCGGTCGTTCGATGTGTTGGTGGCGACAGGGACCCACCAGCCGATGCCCCTCGATCGGATCTACCGGCATGTCGGGATCAATGCAGAAGAGCACCGAAAGAACTATCCCAATGTTCAGTTCTTCAATCATGAACACGATAAGCCCTCTGCGCTCACGTCGGTAGGGACGATCGGAGCGGAGGAAATCGCCCGGTTGACCGGCGGTCTGTTCAAGGACGAACTGCACGTCACAATCAACAGGAGGGTGTTTGAGTACGACCACCTGCTCCTGGTGACGCCGGTTGTACCCCACGAGGCCATGGGATTTGCCGGCGGGAACAAGTACTTCTTTCCGGGCATAGCGGGGCTGGGAGTTCTGGAAACATTCCACTGGCTTGCGGCAGTGATCACCAACCCGGAGATCAACGGGGTGAAAGACACCCCGACCCGGCGGGTGATTGACAGGGCCGCAAAGCTCATTCAGGTTCCGCGCACCTGCTTCGCCTTCACAATCAATGACCACCATGTCATTTCCTGCCTTTATGCGGGGGATCCCGAACCAGCCTGGTCCCGGGCGGCTGACTGCTCCGCCGTGCTTCATATCCGCTATCCGGAAAAACCATATCGGTGCATTCTTGGCGTGACCCCGGACATCTATGAGGAAGTCTGGGTGGCGGGGAAAGCGATGTATAAACTTGAACCGGTTGTCGCCGACGGCGGGGAGCTCATCATCTACGGTCCACAGGTTCGGGAGGTGTCGTTTGTGCATGGGGAAGCCATCCGGCGGATCGGATACCACGTGCGGGACTATTTCCTGAAACAGTGGGACCGATTCTCCCGTGAGCCAAAGCTCATCCTTGCGCACTCCACAAACGTTCGGGGAACGGGAACATTTGACCATGGCATCGAACGACCCAGAATCAAGGTTACGCTCGCGACCGCGATTCCGGAGGAACTCTGCCGCAGCGTGAATCTGGGCTATCGCGACCCGCGATCCATTGATGTGGCTCGATGGAAAGCGGGAGGTGGGGAAGCCGATCTTGTTGTGAAGAATGCCGGTCAAGATTTGTACCGCCTCCGAACCCCGAAGGACGGAAGATCTCTCATCTGAAAGGAAAGAATCGATGTCATTGAGAATTCCAGAAGCGGCCAACACTGCATTTGATCTCCTTGCCCTGGGGGAGTGTATGATTCGTCTCAGTCCCCCCGGCCACCAGCGGATCGAGCTGACTCCTCTGTTCGAAGCGTACGCAGGGGGGGGAGAGTACAATGTGGCCTACGCTCTCGCCCGGTATGGAATGCGTGCCGGCTGGATCTCGCGCCTGGTGGATAGCCCGCTCGGGCATTTCATCCGGAATCACGCGAGAACCAGCGGCATGGATATCAGCGAGGTTGTCTGGGTGCCATATGACGGGGTCGGACGGGCCGATCGGATCGGTCTTAACTTTACCGAAGTGGGGATTGGCGTGCGCGCGAGCGTCTCGTTGTATGATCGCGGCCATACAGCGATCGCCCACATGAAGCCGGGCGACGTGGACTGGCAGAGAATATTCACCCTCCGGAGGGCCCGGTGGTTCCATACCGGCGGCATCTTTACAGCCCTCAGCGACAGTTGTGCCGGGGTCGCGCTCGAAGCCATGAAGGCGGCGCACGAGGCGGGGACAGTCGTGAGCTATGACCTGAACTTTCGCAGCAAACTCTGGTCCAGCAAACGCGCGATCGAGGTGACGAAGTCGCTCGTACCGTACATCGATGTGCTGATCGGAAACGAGGAGGACTTCCAGAAGGTTCTGGGGTTCACGGTGGAAGGAACGGATGAGCACCTCAAGCAGCTCCCCGTCGAAGGGTATAAGAGAATGGTCCAGCGGGTGGTGGAGACCTATCCAACGATTCATGCGGTTGGGACCACCCTCCGCGAGGTGGTGAGCGGTTTGGTCAACAACTGGTCCGCGATCATGTACTATGACGGGAAGTTTTACCACTCGCGCCGGTACGAGAATCTCGAAGTGGAGGACCGCGTCGGGGGCGGCGATGGCTTCTGTAGCGGTTTCATCTTCGGGCTCCTTCACGGGCTGACCCCACAGGAGTGTGTTGACATGGGGGCGGCCCACGGCGCTCTTCTCCAGTCGACACGCGGGGACACAAGCATGGTGACCATGGAGGAAATCAAGCACGTCATGGGGGGCGGCAGCGCGAGAATCAAACGGTAGGTGCCCTGCCATCGATGGTGCACGCTTGGGTAGGATCGAGACACTTTTTGATAACGGCGACAGATGAGCACAATCCTTGAACAAATCGGCCTTTGCGGGATAGTCCCCGTGGTTGTCATTCATGACGCACGCCACGCCGGCCCGCTTGCGAAAGCGCTCTCGGAAGGTGGTCTGCCCTGCATCGAGGTGACTTTCCGGACCAGTGCGGCGCCGGCGGCGATCGGTGCCATCGCGAAACAACACCCATCGATGCTCCTGGGGGCAGGCACCGTCCTGACCGTGGACCAGATAAAGCAGGCGGTGGACCTGGGTTCACGATTCATCGTGTCGCCGGGATTGAATCGGAAGGTGGTCGAATACTGCCTGAAGCACGACATTCCGGTGACACCGGGCGTGGCTACCCCGACGGAAGTCGAAGCGGCTCTCGATCTCGGGCTAAAGGTTGTGAAGTTTTTCCCCGCGGAACCGCTTGGCGGGTTGCCCTATCTCAGGGCGATCGCTGGCCCGTACGCGATGATGAAATTCATTCCGACGGGCGGGATCGATGAAGCGAACCTGCTCGGGTATCTGAAGTTCCCGTCGGTTGTTGCCTGTGGTGGAAGTTGGATGGTGAAGGCGGAGCTGATTTCGGGGGGACGGTTTGATGAAATTAGAACGATTTCATCGCGGGCTGTCGGCCAGATGCTGGGATTCGCTCTGAGGCGTTCGGCCGCAGAGACGTCCGAGGCGGAGATCGTTGATCTCAAGCGTCGGCTAGCGCGGGTTCTCCTTCTGTCTCCATCGGAAATCGAGTCCTGGATAGTCACGGAAGCTGTTAGCCAACCGTCCAAAGAAATGCCGGGGCATCTCCTCATTGCCACAAACTTCATCGAGCGGGCCGTAGCATATTTTGAACGGCGCGGTGTGGCCGTGCGGTCTGATAGGCGGGAAGGAAGGGACGGTCGACTTTCGTCCGTGTCGATAGACCGGGACGTCGACGGGCTCCTCCTTCGCCTGATCCAGGCTTGAACGTTGCCCTCTCTCCGGTCCAAACGAGCAAATCCAGCGAAGGGCCGGAGCTACTTGGCAAAGCGAGAGGCAAGGGCCATTGTCGATTACCGTCAAAGCACACGATTCAGTTGCGCTATGAGTCCGCTCCCGTCCCTCTAACACAAACAGATCCTTCCGGACTTAGGATGTTGTTGGTCAGAAGAAGATCCGAAGGAAGCCCTTGTTCACTCGGGCAACAACGGGCAACCAGGCGACTTCTCATGGGTTTTCTCGAATCGATCGCAGGAGTTCAGAGTGTCTCCCGCGGAGCAGGGGTAATCTGGTCCGGCCGTATCGCGGAAACTTTCGCGGCCAGCACTGCGAGATATCCCTCGAGCTGTGGAATCGATAGTAAGTCGAACGAGCTCTTTGCGGCACATTGACGATGATCATTGAGTTGGTGTGGCATCAGGGCCCTTTGGAAATGGGCCCGCGCGGCCGCAGATGCTGAAAACAGCCGAGGTCCGGGGCAGTGCCACCGCCGTCTGCTTCGAATACCTTCTTGACCCATTGGCAGCGCTCTGCCACACCCCAGATTCATCGAAACCTGATTCGGAAAATGCCGTATAGATGGAGGTAGGGATTTTCTTTCATTTTCACCCCACCCGGGAGGAAAACACCCATGATGACCAGCCAGCTATTCCGTCTGTCCGCGGGGGCCATTGTCCTCTTCCTCACAATGTTGGTAGAGTCAAACGCAGGAGAAGAGAAGATCTGGGAATTTCAGCCTCCGTGGAGCGGTCCACGAAGCCCGATGGTGGATGGTAGCTACGGCTCCGGGGCTGTCAACCAGAAGCTCTTTGTCGGGAATCTTGCCGATGCCGGTGCAGTGGATCTGAAGCTGGGATACAGGCGAAACCACCCTGAAATCGCGAATGTTGTCAGGCTTGACGACCGATTTCTCATCTTCAACTATTCGGCGAGCGACCTGTTCGGGAAATCCGTTGTTGAGACAGACGTGCGATCAACCTTGCTCCGGGTCGGGATAGGGAATCGCCATGGGTTCGCCTATGATTTCAAGTCTACGTACCTTTACCCGTACAGCCAGACAAGCATGATCTGGACCAAGCTCGACACAAAACGGCCAGCTAACCTGTCAAGCTCCGACATAGCGATACTCGATCGGTACGAAGGGACCTTCAGATTCGGAGCAACAGCAGAGGGTGGAGTGGCCTTTGGGTTTGCCGAGGTCGTGGCGTTAAGAGTTGGCTATGAAGTGTCCGTTCTCTACCCTCGACACGTCTTCTGGCAATGGGTCGGCAGCTCTGTGCTGGCCGGCGTTGGGCTCGAGGCAATTTCACACTTTGGCAAGGACATCATTGAGGCGTCTCCGGCTCTCGGGCCGATCTTCTATGCCCTGCTCCGGAACGCTGTGGCGTACGGTTACTACCTCCTGGTTCGCGACAACCAGTACTGGCCCTTCAAATCCGAAACGCCGGTGACGATGGAGGGTCTGAGGTTTGGACTCACGTTTACTTTTTGATGCCGCCATCGCGCGAATGTCAGGATGATAGCCGCAGAGCGGTGGCTTGAGGATGGTTCATGCTCGGGACCCCGGCCTGAACACAACGTCCTTTTGTCTTCCCCGAGCAGACCCAGGTTCGATACTTCAAACCTGGGCGTCCGTCTGGGATTTGTCCGTTCCCGGTACCTTACCGTCTAAAGCTTGCGATCGTGCTTGTCATTCTGCCCAGTCTACTATCGTCCAGGCTCCGTTCCTCGCATCGCACGAAAACGACTTTGACCCCGTCTTCTCCTTTGCTATCTTCACGGGTAGACTTCCGGAATGCGCTGACGCCAGCTTTTCTTTGCCTGAGTCTGCACCATGAGGATCGTTGGCACCCTTATCGTCGTGTTCGTATGCACGTTCGGTGCTTCGGGGCAGGACCGATTTGACTATCGTATCGTCATCATCGATCCCGGAATCTCGTTAGGGCGGCCTACGCTTCTCCTTCCGCAAGCGATCCCAACGGAATCGAAGTTCAGGTTCCCATCGTTCCCAGTTGTATCTCAGGATTTGAGGTTGCGATCGCCATTTTTCGGAGGAGTTCTCGAGGAGAGAGTGGACCTGACATTGCCGCTCCGTCTTCAGATGGAAAAGCAAGCACGCCTCCAGCCGCTCCAAAGCATCCTGCGCTCGGTTCAGAAGCTCGGTGCAGCCTATATTGCCTACCGGCATATCAGGAAATACGGCTTGTTGAAATAACAAGCGCGAGCTAAAGCTCGCGGTACAGCACTCTGTCCGCACCGCGGACTTCAGCCCCTCCCAATCCATCAATTCCACCCTCCCCTCGCACGGGGTATATGTTGAAGTGAATCACCCCGTTGTTCACGGGAAATGATGATTGGTGGGGGGCGGGGTTGCGAGCCCTCGTGACCCATTTTTCTCCTGCACGCATCACACGAGGGTAAAGAGCTCCGAACAACGTCATTCTTCAAGGGGAATCAAGAAATGGAACATGTCCGTTCTCTCGAGAATTCAAAGAAGCAGGAAGGGTTGATTCGCGCGTACTGCGCTGAGGCAGAGAAACTCCTGGCAACCGCGCCTGATTATGAGTCGGCGGTTCGCATGAAGGAATCTCTTTGCGAGCGGTTCCAGAAGGAGTGTGATAGCAAGCTGGTCTCATCGGCAACGAGGATGCATCTCGACGGTCTGTTGAAAAAGAGGTGGGGAGGGGAGGAGCATGGAAGCAATACGACGGTCGACTCCCATTGAGGATATGATCCGCAACTATCCGGCTTCTGTACGGTTCATGGTTGAAAAAGGCCTTCCGTGTTACGTCTGCGGAGAACCCGTGTGGGGGACCTTTGAAGAAGTGGCACGTCAGAGTGGCAAGTCGGAGAGGGATATCGACCTTCTCGTGGACGAGCTGAAGGCACATCTCCAGGCGAAGGGTTGATGAGAGCGGTGAGAAGGCTCAGACGTTTCTTAGAACCGCCTCCAGCTTACGCTTCACCTCCGCTGCGATCGGTCTCATCGCTTCTTTCCCGATGATCGACACCATCAGCATTGGATCAAATGCCGCTACGACGGTCGTCCCTTCCTTTTCGTAGACGATCACATTGCAGGGGAGCAGAAGGCCGATCTGTTCCTCGGCAAGCAACGCCTTGTGGGCCAGCGGCGGATTGCAGGCACCGAGAATGATGTAGCGCGTGAAATCGACATTGATCTTCTGTTTCAGCGTCGCTTTCACATCGATTGTCGTGAGTACGCCGAATCCCTCTTTCTTCAGCTCCTCCGTGACGCGGGCGACGGCGTCGTCGTACGAAAGGTCCACCGTGCGAGAAAACCCGTATTCCATCTCAGCATCTCCTTTCACATGATCATCGGTGTGCAAAGTTCCAGTCTGCCATCCCGCCCCGCAAGTTGGCCACAGTAAAGCCTTTTCCCCGCAAGAGCAGCGCCGCACTGACGCTCCTGCTCCCGGTCTGACAAAAGCAGATGATCTCCCGCCCTTTGTATTTCTCCAGTTCGCTGAACCGAGTCCGGAGCACCTGGAGAGGGATGTGGATCGAGGACTTGATGGATCCTGTTTGCCGCTCAGCGTCCGAGCGCACGTCGAGCAGGAGGATGTTGTGCGATGTCTTGAGCAGCTGTTCAAGGTCGGATGGTCCATACTCCTTGAGTGACCGGATTTTCAGCGTGCGGCGGATGAAAAGAACCGCAGCAAGGGCGATAAGGGCATACACGGCAATCTGGGTTTCCACGAGCGGGTGATGCCTTTCCTCGACAGGACGCTTGTCCTTCAGTTCATACTGCAGGAGCCGCCACAGCACGATGCATCGCCGCATGGCGGTATCGGCTCGGATCTTCTGCTTGCCTTCGTGCTGATGCTTGGGGCGGAAATCAATCGGACGTGCCGTGTAGAGTTGCACGCCGGACAGACAATATCCTCTTCAATTTCACGGACCTTGTGAAAGACGTCGTACGTTGTCTTGCAGTCCGAGCACTGATAGTCATAGTTCGGCACGGGTTCCTCTTTTTCGATTTGATGCTTTGATCGTGCAAGGGGGTCAACGACGGAGCTCTTCAGACAGACTCTTCCCCCCAGGTTTCACGGCGGCGATGAAAGGAATTCCTCCTGATAGAAGGTACGGGAAGGGCCGCCGAAAATCAATCTGAGGGTGCCTTGTATTTCTTGGAATCCCGGGCTACTTTACTCTCAGACACGGAAAAGGGAGGTGCCGATGGCCAGCAAGGAACCAAAGGCGTTCCAGGACTACTACCCTGACGACGTAAGCCATTGTTATGGTTGCGGCCGCCTGAATGGGCATGGGCATCAGATCAAGAGCAGCTGGGACGGCGACGAGAGCGTGACGATTTTCGTGCCGAAGCCCTACCACATTGCGATTCCCGGGTATGTTTATGGTGGTCTCATTGCCTCACTGATCGACTGCCACGGCACCGGGACGGCTGCCGCAGCGATGTACAGGGTGGAAGGGCGCGAGATGGACAGCGATCCTCCATACCGGTTTGTGACGGCGTCGCTGAAGGTCGACTATCTGCGTCCGACGCCTCTCGGGGTGCCTCTGGAGATTCGCGGCCGAGTGAAAGAGATCTCGGGACGCAAAGTCATCGTTGCGGCAACTCTCTCAGCAGAGGGAAATGTATGCGCGAGGGGAGAAATTGTGGCCGTCCAGATGCCGGA
>DAIUKN010000092.1:0-8281 GCA_036848195.1 Bacteroidota bacterium | reverse complement strand
GAGTTTGTATAGCTGGGTCTTTTCGGTGTACATGATCATGACGGCTGTTTCGATGCCGATCTGGGGAAGATTGTGCGACCTGCTGGGGAAGCGCCTCTTGTTTGTCGCCGCTGTGGTCTTTTTTCTTTTTGGGTCAGTCCTGTGCGGCCTGACGCAAACCATGACGCAGCTGATTGTCTTCCGGGGACTGCAGGGGATCGGGGCGGGTGGCCTTTCGGCAGTCCCTTTTGCGCTGATCAGCACCGTGTTCCCCTCGCATGAACGGGGAAAGGCGCTTGGCGTGCTTGCCTCTGCATGGGGTATTTCCAGCATCATCGGGCCGCTGCTCGGAAGTCTTATCGTGACGTCGCTCCACTGGCGATGGGTTTTCTATATTAACCTCCCGATCGGCGCGGCAGCCATAACCGTAATCTGGCGTCACTATACCGAGGTTGCCCCTCATCGAAAAGAAAAGATTGATTATCCCGGTGCGCTCTTGTTGGCATGCGCAATCATCGCTCTGCTCTTGACATTCCTCCAGGTGGGACGTGGTTCAGGCGCAGTCTCGGCAGGAGTGGGAGTCTCGGCCCTCTGCTTCATCCTCTTTCTCACACTGTTTGTCATGCAGGAACGGCGGGCCGAGAGCCCTCTCTTGGAGCTTGCCTTCTTCCGGCGGCGGGCTTTCTGGGTCGGGAACCTGCTGGGTTTCATGGCCAGCTTTGCCATGTACGGAATCATTGCGTACATGCCGCTCTTCACCCAGAGCGTCCAGGGCGGAACGGCAGTCCAGGCAGGCCTCGTCATAACACCAATGTCTCTCGCCTGGTCCGCGTCCAGCCTGGCGTCCGGTCGCCTGGTCTCGCGCATTGGTGAAAACGCCATGATCCGATTCGGCATGGTGTTGATGGCGATCGGGTTTCTCTTCGCGCTCCTCATACGCGTTGATAGCTCCATTCCCTATCTCGTGCTCTGTGTCGTCTGCGCCGGGGTCGGGATGGGGGCACAGACACCCTCGCTCATGCTATCGGTGCAACACAGCCTGGATCAGAAGAATGTCGGCGTCGCCACGTCAACCCAGATGCTCGCGCGGACGATCGGCGGTGCCGTCGGCGTGAGTCTCCTCGGCTCGATCCTTACGGGTTCGATGGGGCAGAGGATAACGGAGCTTGCAGGCGCCGGGGTTCTCGACCGGTTTCCAGCGGCGGCGAAGGCCGTGTTCGGCGATCCGCAAAAGCTTCTGGGACTGGATATTCGTCCACTGCTCTCCCGGACAGATCTCGCCATTGTTCTCTCCGTGTTTACCGACGCACTCCACACGGTTTTCATTGTCAGTCTGACGATCATCCTCGCCGGTCTGGCCATCAGCGCCTCCCTGCCTCCTTCGGCACTCCACCGAATCATACGCCCGGAGGAATTCCGTAGCGAGTAACGGACGACATTGACATTGTTGAAGTTCTCTACGATGTCGATGTTGTCAATTCTGGGAAGTCGTGTTCGTCGACTTCCCATGAGTGAGAATTGCCCACGCCTGACCGGCGAATCCGTTTCCGATTCCATCGAATATTGTGCCATGCCGCTGGCACAAATTCTGAGAGCAGTTTCGCCAAGTTCTTTCCTCTGCCTTTCCGCATCACCACCCGGGAGTTGCATGCACATCATCCAGCCGTCTGATATTTCCCATCTCTTCACCGCATTGCGCGGACAGGGGTATGCGGTTGTCGCGCCGACATTGCACGACGGTACGATCGTGCTCGACATGGTCTCCTCCGTTGACCAGCTTCCCCGCGGCGTAACCGACGTTCAGAATCCCGCGGAGTACGGCACCGCGAGGCGAACCGATGAAGCTCTGTTCGGATATGCCGTCGGCCCGCATTCATGGAAGAAGTTCCTCCTGCCTCCTGTCACAGAGATTTTCGCCCTGACGAAGGTGGGGAAGGGATTCGATGTCGCCCGAACCAATGGATCTCCGCCTCAGAAATATGCTTTCGTCGGTGTCCGTCCCTGTGAGCTGTCGGCAATCGGCCTCCACGATCGGGTGTTCTGCGATGGTCCTTACGTCCACCAGAGTTACTCGGAGGCGCGCCGGGAGACCTTCATCGCTGTGGTCAACTGCGCTGAACCGCGGGGGACCTGCTTCTGTGTCTCGATGAACACCGGCCCGAAGGCAAGCGGGAGCTACGACCTTGCAATGACAGAAGTCCTTGCCGACGGCGTGCACCAGTTTATCGTACAAGCTGGTTCGGAACGTGGGGAGGGTGTCTTGAAGGAGATCCCACACAGGCCCGCGGAACAGGCGGAGATTGACCGTGGCGAAGCTCTGCTCGCATCGGCGGCGACGAAGATGGGCCGTTCGCTTGCGGTCGATAGCCTGCCTCAAATTCTTCTTGACAACTTCGAACATCCTCAGTGGGACGATATCGCCCGGCGCTGTCTTGGATGCGGGAATTGCACCATGGTCTGCCCAACCTGCTTCTGCCTGACGCTGAACGATGTCACTGACCTCAAGGGAGACCATGCCGAACGCTGGCGACGATGGGACTCCTGCTTCACGGCTGATTTTACCCGCATCGCCGGAGGGAACATCCGGATGTCCACCCGGACACGGTACCGCCAGTGGTTAATGCACAAGCTCTCGCATTGGGTGGAGCAGTTCGGGGCCTTCGGTTGCGTCGGGTGCGGGCGATGTATCACCTGGTGCCCGGTAGGGATAGACATCACAGAAGAAGCGCGCACTATTCGCGAGACCAGCATGACGGCGAACGTCGGCTGAACAGGTTTCATCACGAGTATGGAAGGAGCAGACGATGGAAAAAGAAGACCTGACCGAAATCCTGCGGCAGCACCCGTTCCTTCACGAGCTGTCGGACGAGCATATGCAGCTGATAGCCGGATGCGCCTCAAATGTTCGTTTTCCCGAGGGGGCTCACCTGATTCGCGAGGGGGAACTGGCGAACACGTTCTATTTGATTCGCACCGGACGAGTCGCTCTCGAAATGGACGTGACAGGGAGGGGGGGACTTCGCATTCAGACGACGGGGCCTGGCGAGATCCTCGGGTGGTCATGGTTGATCTCGCCCTACCGTTGGCACTTCAGCGGTGTGGCGGTCGCCGACACGCGCGCAATTGCCCTGGACGGTGCCTGCCTCCGGAGGAAGTGCGAAGCAGATCCGGCGTTCGGATACGATATGCTGAGCCGGCTTGCGGTGGTGATGGAGCGACGGCTGGAAGCCACGCGGCTTCAGTTGCTCGATATGTACGGTGTGGTGGCTGGTGAGGGCCGACAATAATGCGAGACCCTGCCTCTGTCGCGCCGGCCCCCGTGCAAGACCCCATGATTACACAGCCGGTTCTGATCCGTCGCGTGATCTGGGAGAACGACGATACGTTCACGCTCACCCTCGACCTCACAGGGACGCTCCCCGGCTTCACGTTTCTTCCGGGACAGTTCAACATGGTCTACGTGTACGGGATGGGTGAAGCCGCAATCTCTATCAGTTCGGATCCAACCAGAACGGGCACCCTGGACCATACCATCCATCGGGTCGGTGCCATGACGACCCGGCTTGCACACAAGAAACGGGGGGATATGGTGGGATTGCGGGGACCGTTCGGATCACACTGGCCGATCGATGTTGCCAGGGGCAAAGATGTCTGCATCGCCACAGGAGGGATCGGGCTGGCACCACTGCGCCCGGTTCTCTATACGATTCTGCGCGAGCGTGATCAGTACGGCCGTGTCATCCTTCTCTACGGAGGCCGAAGCCCGCTCGATCTCCTCTACCGCGTCGAACTTGAGCGATGGGCGAATGAGCACGAGGTCGAGGTGCTGGTGACCGTGGATCGGGGCGACTCTTCGTGGAAGGGTCACATCGGCGTGGTCACTGCACTCTTCTCGTACATCAAACTGGATGCCCGGAACACGGTGGCGTATGTCTGCGGTCCGGAGATCATGATGAAGTACACCGTGGATGAACTGGAACGTCGGGGCCTTCCGCCGGATCAGGTCTACCTCTCCATGGAACGCAACATGAAATGTGCCATCGGTTTCTGCGGCCACTGCCAGATGGGGCCGACGTTTATCTGCAAGGATGGGCCCGTCTACTCGCTGCCGCGGATAAGGCCTCTTCTCGACCGGAAGGAGCTGTGACATGCCCGCGAAACGACCTAAGCTTGCCGTCTTCAAATTCGCTTCGTGCGATGGGTGCCAGCTCTCGCTCCTGGACGCGGAGGATGAGCTCCTGGCCGTTGCCGGAGCGGTCGAAATCGCGAACTTCCCGGAGGCCAGCCGCCGGGTCCTCAAGGGACCCTATGACGTCGGACTTGTCGAGGGGAGCATAACGACACCGCACGACGTTGAGCGTATCCGGGAAGTCCGGAAAATGTGCCGGGTGTTGATAACGATTGGTGCCTGTGCAACAGCCGGCGGGATTCAGGCGCTGCGGAACTGGAAAGATGTCAAGGACTTCACCCGTCTGGTCTATGCCTCTCCCGAACACATCTCAACGCTCGACCGGTCCATGCCGATCGGATCCTACGTTCATGTCGACTTCGAGCTCCGCGGCTGCCCCATCAACAAGTACCAGCTGATCGAGGTCCTGAACGCACACCTGAACAACCGGAAGCCGGCCATTCCCGCTTACAGCGTTTGTATCGAGTGCAAACTCCGCGGCACGGTCTGCGTCATGGTCTCACAGGGGGTCCCTTGTCTCGGTCCAGTGACCCAAGCGGGGTGCGGCGGCCTCTGCCCTCAGTATTCCCGGGGTTGCTACGGCTGTTTCGGTCCGATGGAAAACCCCAATCCGCCGTCTCTGGGGAGACGATTTGCAGACCTTGGACTCGACCGTCACGACATTCTTCTGGCGTTCCGGGGGTTCAATGCCTATGCCGAGGCCTTCCGGAAGGAGAGTGAAGCGCATGAAAAGTAGAGTCATAAAGGTCGACCAGCTGGCCCGCGTCGAGGGCGAGGGTGCTGTGCTTGTCAAGATCAGCGAGGGGAAGGTCGCCGACGCCAAACTGCGGATCTACGAACCACCCCGCTTCTTCGAAGCGTTTCTCCGGGGCCGGAGCTATGCCGAGGCGCCGGATATCACCGCCCGCATCTGTGGCATCTGCCCCGTTGCCTACCAGATGAGCGCCGTTCATGCCATCGAAGACGCCTTTGGCATCGTGGTCGACAAGCCTCTCCACGACCTTCGCCGGTTGATCTATTGCGGTGAGTGGATCGAAAGCCACATCCTGCACATCTTCCTGCTGCATGCTCCGGATTTTCTGGGCTGCGAAGACGTCCTCGCGATGGCCCGTGATAAACCCGATCTGGTCAAAAACGCGCTCGGGATGAAGAAAATCGGGAACGATATCGTAAGTCTGCTCGGCGGGAGGGAAATCCATCCGATCAATGTCAAAGTCGGGGGGTTCTACCGTGTTCCGACGAAGCAGGAGCTCGCTCCACTCCTGGAACGTCTGCGCTGGGGCCGCGACAGCGCGGTGGATGCGGCCCGTCTGGTGGCTGCCCTCGAGTTTCCGGACTTCGATTACGACTACGAATTCGTCTCCCTGAGGCATCAGGACGAGTACCCGTTCAACGGTGGCCGTTTCGTGTCCAGCAGGGGTATGGATATCGCGATCCGCGAGTATGAATTCCATTTTGAGGAGCGACACGTCCCGCATTCCAATGCCCTGCACTCCGTACAGAAGGGAGTCGGCCCGTATGCGGTGGGTCCTCTTGCGCGGTTTAACCTGAACTTCGACAGGCTCCCGCTTCTGGCGCAGCAGCTCGCGCGCGAGATCGGTCTCATCCCCCCCGTGCGCAACCCCTTCAAGAGCATCGCGGTTCGAGCCATCGAAGCCGTCTATGCGTATGACGAGGCTATCCGGATCATCACGGACTACTCACGGCCGGATCGACCTGCGGTCCAGGTGGAACCTCGTGCAGGCATCGGGTTCGGGGCCAGCGAGGCTCCGCGCGGAACACTCTATCACCGATACCGGGTCGGGGATGATGGGCTGATCAAGGATGCGAAGATCGTGCCGCCGACATCACAGAACCTGGCGACCATCGAGCAGGACCTCCGAAGATTTGCCGCCGGCCACATCGATATGGACCGGGAACAGCTGACGTGGAAACTGGAACAGACGGTCAGGAACTACGATCCGTGCATTTCCTGCGCAACGCACTTCGTGACAATTGAAGATGCATGATCTGCTGTTGATTGGCATCGGGAACGAATTCCGGAGCGATGATGCGATCGGAATCCTCGCCGCGCGCGAACTCCGGCGACGTTCTAACGGAAGCGTCCGTATTCTCGAGCAAGGGGGGGAAGGGACCGCCTTGATCGAGACGTTTCAGGGCGCTTCCGCCGTGCTCCTGATCGATGCAGTCGCCTCGCATGATCCCCCGGGGACAGTGTTGAGGCTCGACCTCTCGCAAACCGGACTCCCGGCCTCACTGACCTGCGCTTCGAGCCATGCCTTTGGCGTGGCGGAAGCAATAGAGCTTGCACGGGCGCTCGGCCGGTTGCCGAAAAGAGTGATCCTGTACGGGACTGTTGGCAAGAGCTTTGAGCCCGGTATCGGGCTTTCTGACCCCCTGGTCAGAGCCATTCCGGAACTGCTCCAGACGATTGATAATGACCTTCACACGCTGACGGCGGGAGGGACCTTGGATTTTCTCTCCGGTATCGCTACCTTGGATGCATGACACGCCAGCAGTCGCTCGACATCCTGTACGAATTCACGAAATCCGACAGCCTCCGGAAGCACGCTCTCGCTGTTGAAGCGGCGATGCGGGCCTACGCCCGGAAGTTCGGCGCCGATGAAGAGCTGTGGGGCATCGTGGGGCTTCTTCACGATTTCGATTATGAACTGTACCCGCAGTTTCCCGATCATCCAACGAAGGGATCCGTGATATTAATGGAGCGGGGGTATTCGGAAGAAGTGCGCACGACCATCCTTTCACACGTCCCGGCGACGAACGTTCCAAGGGAAACCCCGATGGCCCGGACGCTCTTTGCAAGCGATGAGTTGTGCGGGTTTATCGTGGCATGTGCGCTGATCCGCCCGAACAAGATCGCGGATCTGGAAGTCTCTTCGGTCAAGAAAAAACTGAAAGACAAAGCATTCGCCCGGGCGGTCAACCGGGAGGATATTTATCGAGGAGTGGAGGAGATGCAGGTGACTCTGGACGAGCACGTCGGTTGCGTGATCGGCGCACTGCGGGCTGCCGCGGGTGATCTGGGGCTCTGACAAACCGTTACCAGAAATCCAGCGCGAACCCGATCCCCCAGGATTCGACCCGGATGTCGTAGTACTGACTGAAGATCTCGAGCCCGCGGTAGTAACTCAGGTAGAACTTTATCCCCGTACCGTTCCACGCACCGAACTTCATGCCGCCTTCCAGGTTGTGGGTCCCGATGTAGTGCGGAATGCCGGCGAGACTGAAATGCGCGGCGAAATAGAGGCCGGCCGGTCGATCGAAAATCGGCCCGATGATGACCGGAGTCTCTATCTCCGCGCCACCAAGACCTGCCCAGCGGCGGATATTGTCCGGCCGTACGAGGGTAGCGTAGCTGAGGCCGCCATAGACCCGCACGGTGAACGTGGAGCCGGACCACCGATGGATTCCGATCAGCTCGCCGAAGTCCCGGGTGAACGGGATGGGCTCCCTTCCCTCTTTCCATCCGCCCGTGCGCGTGTCGATGTGCCCGTCGAGGAAATGAGCACTCAGATGAAGCAGCCGCAGTCGCACCGCTGTCTCGTTTGAATGCCCGCGCGAGCTGAACACGACATGGCCGCCGAAAAAGCCGTCGACAGCGTCCACCTGCAGCCGGAGACCCTGCGAGCTTGTGGTAAGCGCGTACGTGAAAAGGTCGGCCCCGAGGCGCAGCTGCTGCCTGCCGTCTTCCGTCAGCAGATAGGCCGCCAGATCGAGTGTGCTGCCGATATCGAGCTTCATCCGCGACGTGCCGATCTCCTTCCGCAGACCGACCCGTGGCTCCTGGTAGTTTGCAACAAGGGGGGGAACCAGAAGCGTGTCAGGCAGGAACCGGAAACGAGAGTCGGATGTTTGAATGTTCGATTCGTTCTGTGCGAGAGCGGGGCCGGGAACGAGAAGAAGTGCTGACAGAGCAAGACAGCCAGAGAGCATGCACCAGCCTTCGATGGTGAATATCTGCAATATACCCAACAGACAAAGGACAAGCAACGAATGGTTGACCAGGGGTTACCGGCTATCTCCGTTGAGGAACTGCAGCAGCGTCTCAACCGGCAAGAGAAGATTCTCGTCCTTGATGTGCGCGAGCCATTT
>DAIUKN010000091.1:0-8306 GCA_036848195.1 Bacteroidota bacterium | reverse complement strand
ACGTGACCAACATCGAACAAACGACCGACGAACTTCACGGAGTCGGCCTTGCGGAGTACAATATCAATGTTGTTGTGGACCCCGGCGAAACGAAGACCATCGAGTTTATCGCCGACAAGCCGGGAGTATTCCCATACTACTGCACCAACTTCTGCTCTGCACTTCATCAGGAGATGCAGGGATATCTCCTTGTGAAGTAGGACACATACCGTTTTCGAGTGACGGGACGGGCATTGGGTCGCCCTCCCGTCCCCGTGACGGGGAAACGGAGGGTTTCCTCATGGAGCAGTTCACTCAAAAAGCTAACGCGTTTTTCGAAACACCGATCGACCTGCGCGGCAGGGTTATGGTTCTGATTGCCTCTCTGCTGCTTATTGCGACGTTTATCCTTCCTTTGTGGGAGATCTCGCTCTATTCAAACCAGTTTCCGGACGGGTTGGTGGTTGGGATATTTTCGCACAAGCTGGAGGGAGGGAAGAGCGCCAACCGCGATGATCTGAAAGAAATCAACGCATTGAACCATTACATCGGGATGCGCCCGCTCAAGGAAGAGGATTTCACGGAGTTCAAGTGGATCCCTTTTGTCATCGGGGGCGTCGTCCTTCTGGGGCTGCGCGTTGCCGTGCAGGGAAAGATGTCCAAGCTTGTGGACTTGTTTGTCCTCTTCACCTACTTCGGGGGCTTTTCGCTCTGGTCGTTCTACCACAAGCTGCACCTTTATGGACATGACCTTGATCCCACGGCGGCAGTGAAAGTGCCGCCATTCACGCCCCCCATCTTTGGCCACAAGACAATGGCAAATTTCGAGGTGTATAGCTATCCCGACTGGGGATCGTACGTCATGGCGGTGGTTCCCGTTCTTCTGTTGCTGGCAATATGGTTGTCGGTGAGTGCGTCAAGGAAGGGGCAGTCCTGAAAACCCCATCAATCATCTTTGGTGCGAGCACGCGGTTCCTTTGCCTTGCCGTCTTGGCAGGGATGGCCGTACCACTCCGTGCGGCAACGCATCGGGTACCTGCAGAAAGGCTCGCCGCAACTCTGACATCGGTCGCCGCAGGGGACACCATCGTGGTTCTCCCGGGAGTCCATGATGGGGACCTGACGATCCGCCAGAGGGTGACGCTCATGGGAGAAGGAGGGGCGGTCATTCGGGGAGACGGGAGGGGGAGTTCGATTACCTTGCTTGCCGATTCGTGCGTCATTGACGGGCTGGTAGTCGAACACTGCGGGGGCATGCTCACCGATGAAGATGCGGGAATTCTGGTCAAATCGAACGGCAATGTCATCCGCAATAACCGTCTTCGTGATGTCCTGTTCGGCGTCTATTTGTACCAGTCAGAAGGCAATCTCGTGGCGGGAAACGCGATCGCGGGTCGCCGCGAGTTGGACCTGGGTGAGCGGGGGAGTGGCATTCACATCTGGAATTCGAACCGGAATGTGTTCACTGGCAACACCATCACTGACTCACGGGACGGGTTCTATTTTCAAAACGCCAACCGGACGATTGTTGAAGACAATGTCGTGTATGGTGTGCGGTATGGCCTGCATTATATGTATGCCGACTCCAACGTCTTCCTGCGCAACGTCTTTGCCGACAACGTCGCCGGGGCTGCGGTCATGTACTCCCGTGACATCACAATCCGCCACAACGTCTTCCAGCGGAACCGGGGGTTTGCGTCGTTCGGCATCCTCTTCCAGGATTGCGCTGGACTCGTCGTCGATTCGAATGTCGTTGCTGATAATGTCGTGGGGCTCTTTTTCGAGGCAACGCGCAACAATACCTTCCGGCACAATATCATTGCGCAGAACGATGTGGCGCTTGAAATGTTCCAGAACTCGACCGAAAACGTCTTTCTCGGAAACAATTTTATCGATAATCTTTCACCACTGGCGCTTATCGGTAGGTCCACCGGCTCGCACTGGTCGGCGGGAGGGCTGGGGAACTACTGGTCCGGCTACGATGGCTATGACATGAACGGCGACGGGATCGGCGACATCCCCATGAAGATCGAGAACGTGTTTCAGTATCTCGAAGCTCGCAACGCGAATGTGCGCCTCTACCTGTACAGCCCTGCGTCGCAAGCGCTCGCCGTGGCTGCTCGGGCGTTCCCCGTAATTCCTGTTAGCACTGAGGCGGATGCAGCTCCGTTGATGCTGCCCGTCCCGCTCGGGGGCCTTCCTGCCATCAAGCTTCTCGAAAGGACCGGTGCCATGCCGGTGCGGGAGGCGAATGGCGCGGGATGGATGATGCTCTCAGGGATCGCCGGGGCCGGCCTGCTCTACACCTACAGGGCGGTTGCACGGAGGAAGAGGTGATGATTCTCATTGAACATCTGACGAAGAAGTACGGAGCCATGGTGGGGGTTGATGGGGTGTCTCTGTCGGTCAAAGAAGGCGAGGTCTTCGCCTTCCTCGGACCGAACGGGAGCGGGAAAACCACCACATTGCGGTCGATCGTGGGGTTGCAGGTCCCAACGGGTGGACGCGTCCTGGTGAACGGCCTCGACGTGCGCCGATACCCGAAAGAAACCCGTCGAATGATCAGCTACCTTCCCCAACGTGTTGTGTTCCCTGAGGCCATGACGGCCCGCGAGATTCTGGAGTTCTATGCCCGCTTGAGGAAACTCCCGCAATCGAGAGTGGATGAAATCATCGAACGGGGTCGATTCAACGGATTCATGGGGAAAGTCACGGGAGAGTACTCCGGCGGCATGATCCAGCGGCTCGGACTCGCTCTCGTCTCGCTCGCGGATACACCGATCCTCCTGCTCGATGAACCGACGGCGAACCTCGACCCTGAAGGAGTGAAACGCTTTCGCGAATTCGTGCTGCAGCAACGGGAAGCGGGAAAGACCATCATCTTTTCCACTCACCTCCTGCCCGAGGCGGAACAGCTGGCAGACAGGGTCGCGATCTTTGTAGCCGGAAAGCTGGTTGCACTCGAATCGGTCGAGAGCCTCCAGGAGACATATCTCCAGACGAAGACCATAGAGGATCTCTATCTTCACTATGTGGGCACCTGTCAACAAAGGGACTGACGCCGGCGCAGGGGGCGCCCTTCCCTCCCGAAATCCTCGCCCTGTGAGGAAGGGCTCTGCTGGAGCTTGCGGGAGGGGAGTTCCGTTCGAGCTCTGCCTCATGCTCTTCGTCGTCTTTGGCTGCTCGCCGTCCGAGGTCAGGCCGGTCGACCTCTTTCCGGAAGACATGTGCGCCTACTGCAGGATGGCAGTATCTGACCATCGTTGCGCATCGGAGATCATAGCGGAATCCCGCGAGGTGTTCAAATTCGATGATGTGAGCTGCCTGGAGGCATACCGTTCCGGCAGGCGGGACCTGAAGATTGCGGCGGTTTTTGTTATGGATTATGAGACAAAAGCCTGGTTGCCATGGGAGAAGGCGGTGATTGTCACAACCGGTGTCTTCACGCCGATGGGGAGCGGAAGAGTGGCCTTTGCTGATTCGACCCACGCAATCGAGTTCAGGCGTCAACATCCAGTCAGCGGGAGGTGAGGGACCTGTGATGGATATCGGCTTGGTTCTCGAGGTTGGTCTCCACGAATTGAGGATCAACGTACGAAACCGGTGGACGACAATCTTCGCGGTGGTCTTTGGAGTCCTTGTGACGAGCATCGCCTATTTCGGCCTGATGACCGAAGGATTTGCGGGGATGCAGAACTTCACACGAACGTCCGCCAGCATGCTCAATCTGGTTCTCTACATCGTCCCCCTGGTTGCATTGACGATGGGAACGCTGAGCTTCACCGGCGACCGGGGATCGATGGAGTTGCTCTTTTCGCAACCGCTGTCGCGCACCGAAGTCGTCGTCGGCAAGCTCGTGGGGCTCTTTCTGTCGATTGCCATCGCTACGCTGATAGGTTTTTCGGCGGGCGCTGTTCTGGTGGTGGGCGGCAACGGTCCGGAAGGCCTCTCGCAGTACGCGGCGATGGTCGGCCTGTCGCTCCTCCTGGCGTTCGCATTTCTCACTCTTGCGCTTCTCGTTGCAACTCTGGCGCATCGGAAGTCGCGTGCGATCGGCGTATCGCTCTTTCTCTGGTTCTTCTTCGTTCTCTTCTACGATCTCCTAGCCATCGCTCTCACCATTTTCCTGAGAGGCGAAAGTGCGAATGTGGCGATTTTCGTCTCGGTCTTCGGAAACCCTGTTGATATGGTTCGCGTCGCCACGCTCATCATCCTTGACAACGTGACCATATTCGGCGCGGCAGGTGCCGCAATGCTCAGGTTCCTCGGCGGCACGGGGACCGCACTCTCGGCGTTGCTTACGGCATTGCTCATCTGGATTTTCGTTCCCGTTATGATTTCATGCGCCTTGCTCAGCCGTCAGGACATCTGAGGTCTGGCGTACTAACCAACCGAATTCAGAGAGTGGGGGACACAATCCCCGTTTGACCTCGACGAGTCCCGTCTAGCCTTTGGAGGGACGGGTCGGACCCGACCTCGGCCCGTCCCCCCAACCAATTGGAGCGGCAAGGCGAGCGAGGCCGACGAAGTTGGACAAGACGGTCGAAGACCTCGACCGATCTTCGGTCGGGCGAATCCTCGACCGACTTTTGATCGGGCGAATCCTCGACCGAGCTTCTGGTCGGGCTCGTCCCAACTACGAACGATATCTTGGGCCGTTTAACGAGCTGGTTGGAACGGCACAAGGTGCATCAAGGTTCTTCATGCAGACTCTCTCTTCGAAGACTCTCCGATTTTCCCTGGTCGTCGGTTTGCTGCTGATTCTTGGCGGACTCTTCTTCCTGGTTCGGTGGTTCATATCTGTCAGGGAGGATGAGGAACATTATGCAAATCAGCAGACTGAGACAGCGGTTGTCAATCTCGCGAAGAGTCCATTCGTTGTCGTGAAAGCGGGGGGGACCCCGGGCGACACGAGCGTGGTCACGGGTTTTGAAGCCTCAGGAACCTGGCTGGCCGCAGGCAATTACTATCTTCTCGCCATGGCGAATGGGTCGCCCGCGTATTATCCGATCCCACTTGGAGGGTACCGAAGCGGACCCGATGCCGACGGCAGATTCACAGTGACGGTGCGACCTCTTCCGCAGGAGTTCCCACCGCTTCTCTCTTCGAATGCGCCGCCATACCGGTATATCCCGAGCGGGTCCTTTCTCATCGGAGATCGGCTCAATCCGCGCGAGCCTCACTATGTTTGGTTGACAGGCTACTTCGTCGCTCCATTCGAGGTGACCAACGCCGAGTTCCGCCGGTTTGTTGAAGCGACGGACGGCTACGGGGACGATCAGAATTGGACCGAGTTCGGGAAGGAATGGAAGATGGAGAATCCGGCCCGCGCCACTTCCACGTTGCCGGAGAAGGATGTGGACTGGGTGCGATTCGGCCAGCCGGATCAACCGGTGACATGGGTCAGTTGGTACGAGGCAAATGCCTACTGCCGCTGGTTGACGCGGAGTGTGGGGAAAGGGAGATGGCAGTTCTCGCTTCCCACGGATGCTGAATGGGAGAAGGCGGCCCGCGGACCTGAGAATTTCGACTACTCCCACGGCATGACGTTGAGTGACGCCGCGATCAAGCTTTACAATTGGAAGAAAAACCCGATCGATCCTGAACCCCTTCTCGGGACGGCTGCGTCGATCAGCCGGTTCTCGCCGAACAGGCACGGTCTGTACCACATGACAGGCAATGTTGCCGAGTGGGCACAATCCGAATACCGATCGTACGACCGGACGACGCCGTACGTCGACGACGATCGGAATCATGACCGGGGTAACTCCCGCCGGTCCGCCCGCGGAGGTTCCTGGTACAGCGCAACAAACGCCTCGCTCTATATTCCCTATCGTGATGCATTCCAACCCGGTCACCGGACTCAGGAACTGGGATTCAGAGTTGTGGCCCGGCTCCTCCCCTGAATGCCCAGTCCCTATGAGGCCTGGCTCTTGTTCTGTTTGCTCCTACAGAGCAAAAGCTCAATTGATCAGACCGTTTCCTCAAGTTGGAGCAAGCTGCCCTTCGCACAAGATACTTTTGCACTCCGCTCGTTCCCGGCAAGGAATTCCACGTCCAACCCAATCCCGCATCCCGAAACTGCTCCCTGATTAGACCGTTCATGATGGAGTTATGGCACGGATGGACTTATGAAGCGGGACAGGAGTATGGCGAGTGCAATTGACCGGACACGCTCATTCCGACTTGGTGCTTCCCATTTGTGTTTGCACTTTTGGATCCAATTTGGTATTTCATTGTTCAACCCATGCCCTCCAATTCGCCGATACGGATGGGGCGTTGCGGGGGAGTCCTCACAAACCTGTGATGATGCCGCTATGAAACCGCCACGAATGATGAAGCGATCAGTGATCTACGGTCTGACCGCTCTTCTTTTTCTTGCAGCCATTCCTCTCCTGGCGGGGGGATCGGGTGACAACGGACAGAGTGATGTAGTGAGCGGCGTAGGTCTCGCGATACTGGCCGCCACAGTCCTGGCTTTTGTGGGGCATCTTCTCAAGCAACCGCTGCTGCTCGCGTATGTCGCAGCAGGTATTGTTATTGGCCCCCGTATCGGCCTGGGGCTGATCAAGGACATGGCTGAAATCGAGACGATTTCACATTTCGGCCTTATCCTCCTCCTATTTCTAATCGGACTTGAGATTGATGCCAAGAAGCTCAAGGAATCGGGGAAATCGCTTGTCGTGAGCGGCATTTCACAATTTCCCATCACGGCCATTATCGGACTTGGCTTTCTTCACCTCCTGGGGTATTCCCTGCGTGGTGGAACCTACGACCTCATCTATCTTGCCGCATGCTGTGCATTAAGCAGTACCGCCATTGTTGTGAAACTGCTCTACGGGAAATTCGAGCTGGACACACTGGCCGGAAGGATCACATTGGGGATTCTCGTGTTTCAGGATATCTGGGCGATTGTCTTACTGGGAATCCAGCCGAATCTTTCAAATCCCGACATTCTGATAATCCTGTTTTCCTTCCTTAAAGGCATTCTGCTCGTTGTCGGCAGCATGTTTGTCAGCAAGTACGTTCTGCCGCGGGTTTTCAAGACCGTCGCAAAAATTCCAGAACTTGTTCTGGTCTCTTCCCTTGGATGGTGTTTTTTGGTGTGCGGCGCAGCGGCATACTTCAAACTCTCTGTCGAGATGGGCGCATTGATTGCCGGCGTGGCCATTTCCACGTTTCCGTACAACCTGGACGTGATAGCCAAAGTCGTGAATATCAGGGATTTCTTTGTGACGCTCTTCTTCGTCTCTCTCGGTATGCAAATACCGAACCCCCTCGACAATGTGCATCTGCTTGTGACGGCGGGGACTGTGTCCGCATTCCTGATCGCTTCCCGGTTTTTTGCCGTCTTTCCGGTCCTGTATGCCTTGAACAACGGCATCAGGGTCAGCCTCCTGACGTCGATTAATCTCTCACAGATCAGCGAGTTTTCCCTCGTCATCGCTTCACTCGGATTGTCGGCGGGACATATCTCGCGCGACACCTTGACAGTGATCGTCTTCGTGTTTGTCATCACTTCTGTTCTGTCAACCTATACGATCAAATACAACGATTCAATACAGAAAGTACTGAGCGCACTCTTGCGGAAATGCGGGTTGAGGGACGTACGGTCTGTTGAGCAGGAGCATCCAGACACCTCCCGCAAGGAAATCGCATTGCTGGGATTCCATCGGACGGCGAGTTCTCTTGTCGGTGAAATTCTCGAGCTCGATCAGAACAAGAGGCCTCGCGCCCGGATGATGGATAAGCTTGTCGTCATTGACTTCAACCCGGAAACTCATGAGTCTCTCCAACGCCTCGGGATCAAGGTCATCTACGGCGATATCAGCCATCTTGATACGCTACAGCATGCCGGCATTCATGACATCAAGATTGTCGCCTCCACCATCCCCGATAAGATCCTGGTTGGAACGGACAATTTGAAATTGATCAAACTGATCAGAACGATCTGTCCACACGCCAAGATCATCGTGACTGCGGAAAGCAGCGACCGTGCGCTTCAGATGTACAAGGAAGGCGCAGATTATGTGTTGCTGCCGCATATTCTTGCCGCCACAAATCTCATCGAGACGGTGACAATGATGCTCAAAAGGGAACACAATGAAATGGCCTCCGTGATCAAGAGGGAAATTGGCATGTTGAAGCACCGGAATGAAGTCCTGCGATAACGATCGATCGGCTCATGAAGCGCGTGAACCGCCGGCTCCATAATCAGTAATGGCTCTGTAGACCGTTGTGCCTCGTCGAAACGCGATCGGCGTACGTGATAGCGAATTCCAGGCGAGATCGATACTTCTGTTCTGTTTGAACCAAAAGAGCCAAAG
>DAIUKN010000090.1:0-8340 GCA_036848195.1 Bacteroidota bacterium | reverse complement strand
ACGGTGCTTCTCGGTGAGTGCACGGGGTTTCCTGCCTCTCCTGCGGTCATCGTTTCAAATCTTTCAGCAGGCCAGGCCACTGCTCCCGCCGTGCTTGCACCGCTTCTGCTGACCAACGGTTCCGGATCGGTCATCATGAATGCGTACACACCGTCGCGGAAGGCAAAGAAGATTTTCGGTGAAGCCTTCTACACATCGCTCCTCGGGGGAGCAAGCGCGCAGAACGCATTCAGAAGAGTGCAACTGGAGAT
Organism: Bacteroidota bacterium; assembly: GCA_036848195.1. Lineage (GTDB taxonomy): Bacteria > Bacteroidota > Ignavibacteria > UBA10030 > UBA6906 > DAIUKN01. The sequence continues at coordinate 8,089 of DAIUKN010000090.1, read as the reverse complement.
GATCAGGAATCCGGAGTTTTCGTCTCCGCTGGTCTGGGGGACCTTCTTCCTCTGGGGCCGGTAGGTTCTCCCGTCTACGTCCTTCGCAGCGCCACCACCCGAGCTGTTTTCCTGCTGTGTTCAGGCTTCAGGTACAGAACCACGACCGATACCAGCAGCATCATGAGGGCCCACTGAAGCGTGAGGTGTGGAACATCGATCTGATACGTCACCGGCCCGTTGGCCAGCAGATCGTCCACCGCCCGATGCGGTGCCTGCAGAACAAAAGAGTATCCGCCCGGCCTGTGCACGTGATCCCGGTCGGAGCGGATCCACGGTGGGAATACTCCCATGGCGAGGATCGTAAACAGTCCTGCCATGAGAACGAGTTTCTGATGTCTGTTCATGAGGGCCCCCGAATGTGTGAATCCAAGGTACTCCACGGAGGCTCTTTGAAAAATGATCCAAAGCACAAACTGGATGGGCGGAGAAAGGGACACGCCGGTGGTGAGCGGCGTCACGCCGTGAGGGGGGAATGCTTTACCGTCTTCGAATCTTGATGCTGCCCATGCCGGAATCGATTCTGATGTTCATCTTGCCGGCACTGCTGGTATAGTTGTCGGTGAGGTATTCGTTTTCGGCTGAGGAACGGAAATCACGGTCACAGTCGAGCCGGGACACCCAGCTCTTTTCGTAATAGACTTTTGCGCCGACGTCCTGCGGTACAATGATGGTCAACACACCCATTCCCACTTCGATGTCGACGTCCACTTCGCCGTTCAACGCCCCCCCGAAGTCCAGCGTGTAAGCGCCGAGGCCTCCCTGAAAGCGGAAATGCCTGAAGTTTGCATTCCCCAGGTTGCGTGCATCGAATTTGCTGACGCCGGATTCTATGTTGATGTTCTCGATCCGGGATTTATTCGGTTCATCGAATGAGAGCGTGACGTCGCTCGCCCCTGCGGAGAGATTAAAATCCTTAACTTGCAGTCCCGAGAGATTGAAATCCCCGCGTCCCACACCCAGTTCAACATCAAAGGAGATCGGGACCGCATCGGAAAAGCGGATGTACCACTTGCCCTTGTTGAAATCTCCGATTTTGAAAGACCGCTTTTTCTTCTCGCCCTCCCGGTCCTTGACGTCGCCCAGCGTGAGGTCGGCGTAGCCGACCCGGTTGCGGATTGCGTACTCGAGGTTCGTCAGCGGTTCTGTCTCAGGACCTGCCGTTTCAACGACCAGGATCTTCTCAGATTCCCCGCGTGAAATGAGGAACGTGCCGAAAGAGGACGACAGCACGACATTCAGCTCACGCTCTGTCGTTCTGCCTATCTCCTTGGCGCCAGGACGATCCTGCGGGATTGCTCCCGCAAAGCCGCACAAGACAGCCCCCGCCACTGCAAGGGCAGGGATGGTTCGACCGTGGTTCATGTCAACTCCGACCTCTCTACTGGAGTTTTACGTCGGGGCGGGCCGATTGTTGCGGGAAAGGGGTCTAATAGTGTCGAATTTGGTGACGAAGCTCCTTGTACAGGAGCTCCCGGGCCCGGAAAATATGGGCTTTTACGGTCCCGATAGGCAACTTGAGGATCTCCGCGATTTCTTCGTAGCTTCTCTCCTCCACATGCCGGAGAGCGATCACGCGCCGGTATTTCTCCGGCAGATCATTGATCGCCTGGCGCAGCAGGACGGCCCGCTGGTTGCTGATCAGATCCTTGTCGGCCTCATACGATTCGTCCGGGAGCTCGAAGACGAAATCGCTGTCCTTCGACTCGATCGGCTTGTCGATAGAGTACATCTGGAGCTTCTTTTTGCGGATGTAATCGATGCTGTTGTTCGTGGCAATTTTATACAGCCAGGTGGAGAACGCGAACTCCTCATTGAAGCTCTTGAGGGAAGAAAACGCTTTGATGAATGCCTCCTGGGTCAGATCCTCTACCTGTTCCCGGTCATGAACCATCCGGTAGATGAAATTGTAGATGGCATCGTGATACTTGTTCATCAGATTCTTGTACGCACGATCGTCGCCCATCAGGGCCTCCTGGATCATCCGGGAGTCCTCGGCGCGGGAATCGAGTCTGCGCTGTTCCTTCGGGTCGGGAGGAGGCGGAGGAGGGGCTTTATGTGACTGTCGTTTCCGGGGCATCACGTGCAGAAATGGTACAGAAAAGGGGTCTAACTATCAAGGAGAGGACCGCCGTCGGTTGCTTCGTGCTGGGGAAATTCTTACGTTATTGAATGTTTATAACGTTTGAAGGACTGGACTTCAGCGGTAAGTCCACTCAGGCAGAGTTGCTTGTGTCGAAGCTGAGGGCGCATCCCTTTCCCGGCGCGCGGGGAGTGCGTCCGGTCTGCTTTGTGCGTGAGCCTGGGGGGACGAGGATCTCGGAACGGCTCCGCGACATCCTTCTCGACCGGAAGAATCTGGAACTCAACGACATTGCGGAGCTCATGCTGTTCTCCGCCAGTCGTGCACAACTCGTTGCCGAGGTCATCCGGCCAGCGCTGTTGCGCGGTGAAATCGTCATTGGTGACCGTTTCTATGACTCGACCACCGCCTACCAGGGCTACGGACGCGGCCTGAATCTGGAATCGGTGCATCGAATCAATGCGATTGCCACGTCCGGACTCGTCCCGGATCTGACGATCGTTGTAGACATCCCTCTCGAGGAAATTGTACGCCGGAAGGCGCGGGCGGGGCTCACCTTCGACAGAATGGAAAGTGCCGGAAGGGCCTTCTACGAGCGGGTCCGGAACGGGTATCTGGACCTTGTCCGTCTCGAGCCGCACAGGTTCATCCGGGTTGACGGCACAGCCTCGATTTCCAGCGTAGAGGAAGAAATCTGGAGTTCCTTGACACGGCTCGAACGGGCGCCGGTACCTGGCCCATGAGTTTGAGTTTCCCCGACCCCAGGGTCGGGGCAGATGCACAATCACTTTTTCCTGTCATCATGTCTGTTGCGTGGAGCGCCTTATGAAAAACCCGACGAAATTCTCCCGGCGCTGGAAACCGGTCGCCTCTGGTGTCGCCGCCGCCGCCGTTGTGTTGGCAGTGGGCTTCTCGGTTCCTCCGGATTCCGATCTCCTCTTCAAGATCGACAAGAGCATCGGCGTCTTCGGACGCGTGTACAAGGAGGTTGCGGCAAACTACGTCGATGCTGTGGATCCGGAGAAGTTCATGCAGGCGGGGATTGACGGTATGCTCGGCACGCTTGACCCGTACACAACGTATATTGACCGGGAGGATGGAGACGAAGTTGACCTGATGACCACCGGCCGGTACGGCGGGATCGGCGTCACCATTGGCGTTCGCGAAGGTGCCGTTCGTGTGATCAGCGTGATGGACGGATATTCGGCCGCCCGCGCGGGAATCGTTCAAGGTGACAGGATTCTGAAGATCGACACAGTCTCCGTGACCAACAAGAAGCCGGATCAGGTGCGGAGCCTTACGCGGGGCGAGCCGGGCACCGAAGTTCGCGTCAGAATCGAGCGCGAAGGCGAACGTGCACCGCTGGATTTCGTCCTGATCCGCGAGGAAATCCAGGTCAAGAATGTCACCTATTCCAGCTTCGTTGACAGCGGCATCGCCTATATCCGTCTTGAACGGTTCTCCCGCAGGGCGGGGGATGAAGTCCGGCAGGCATTGAAAGACCTGGGAAGGAAAAGCGATATCCGCGGGGTCGTTCTGGACCTTCGGGGAAACCCCGGCGGCCTTCTGGATGCGGCGGTGGAAGTTGTCGGAAAATTCGTACCTCGCGGGAGCCTGATCGTCAGCACGAAAGGCCGGCGCGCGGAAGGAGACAAGAAGTATGTTTCCACAGAGGAGCCCGAGATCCCGGCGGCGCCCGTCATCGTTCTCACGGATCGAAACAGCGCAAGTGCAAGCGAAATCGTAGGCGGCGGACTTCAGGACCTGGATCGTGCACTGATTGTCGGAACGCGAACCTTCGGTAAGGGTCTGGTGCAGACCATCGTGCCGCTCGACTACGGCGCACAGCTGAAGATCACCACCGCACGTTACTACACGCCCAGCGGGCGCAGCATCCAGGAGATCGATTACCTGCACAAGGACAAGAGCGGCGTGTTCTCGACAGTCCCCGACAGTCTGAAGCGGGAGTTCAAGACCGCTCACGGCCGAAAAGTGTTTGAGGCGGGTGGCATCACCCCGGATTCCGTGGTCAAGGAGACTGACACCGGTCCGATGGTGCGCGAGCTGTACCGCAAGGCGCTCTTCTTCCGCTTCGCGAACACGTATGTGGCCGCGCACAAAGGAACAGCCTTCAACGGCGTCACCGAGGAGATGCTCGGTGCGTTCCGGAAGTACCTCGAGGCTGAGAAGTTTGATTACCAGGAGGAGAGCGAGATGAAGGTCAAAGAGCTGCGGAAGGTTGGTGAGCAGTCACATTACAGCAAGGAGGTGCTCGCCGATCTCGACATGCTTGGCGCTGCTCTGGAGAAGGAGAAGCTGCGCGGATTCGATCGCTATAAAGACCACATTGCCCATGAGCTCGACATCGAACTGATGGCGAGGCTCAAAGGTGAGCACGGCCGAATCGAGGCCTCGCTGAAGGAAGATGCCCTGCTGAAGGCGGCGGTCGGGATTCTGAAAGACCGGAAGCTGTATGCCCGGAAGCTTGGTGCCTGATGTCACGCCACGATTCTCGCATGCAGGTCCGCGGTGGACATCGGTAACATCTTTATTCTCCTGCTCATCGGGTGTGCCTCGGGCCTGTTGGCGGGTTTCTTTGGCGTGGGGGGAGGGATCGTTCTCATCCCCTTCCTTCTCTATTACTTCCAGTCTACCGGGGTTACATCCCTCGTTGCCACCCATATGACGTTCGGAACGAGCCTCCTGGTGATCCTGTTTTCCTCTCTTGCCGCTTCATATCAGTACCACCGCAACGGCCAGATTGTCTGGCGGGCCTTGGTCATCATCGGTCTGGCGAGCGTTGTAGGTGCTTTCGGCGGGTCCATGCTCGCTGGAGCTCTACAAGGCAAAACGCTCCAGCGGATCTTTGCGGCCTTGGTAGGTTTTGCCGCGTTCCGGCTCCTGGTGGATATGCGAAAGCCGCGGGGAAACCCCGAACCGAACCTTGGCATTCCGGGATTGGTTTGGACCGGACTGGCTGTCGGACTCGCTTCATCGCTCGCGGGTGTGGGCGGGGGCGTTCTCTCAATCCCCATCATGTACAGTATCCTGCACTTCCCGCTGAAGCGGGCGATGGGAACCTCCAGCGCCACCATCGTGATCACTGCACTGGCCTCGGTCATCGGGTACGTCATGAGTGGATGGGGGAATCCTCTGCTTCCGGAGGGTACGCTGGGGTACGTGGATGTGTTGCACGCAATGCCGATCATTCTTGGAACGGTGCCCCTCGCATCTCTGGGTGCGCACCTGGCCGAGAAAACCAGTTCGTCGGCGCTGAAGAAGGGGTTTGGATTCTTCTTGCTGGTGGTGGCGACAAAAATGCTTTTTCTCTGATTGGCCCCGTGATCCGCTTTATCGAAGCTGCTCCCTGATCATGTCAATGATTGTCTCGAGGTCCTCTCCGTTGTTCACAAAGTCCAGGGAATCCGATTCGACCACGAGAACCTTTCCCATTCTGTAGCGCCTGATCCATCCCTCATAATGTCTGTTCAGCTGTTCGAGATACTCACTCTTGATCGACAGCTCGAAGTCTCTTCCCCTCAAAGCAATCTGGTGCAGGAGCGTCGTCACGTTTGCGCGGAGGTAGATCAGGAGGTCCGGGGGGCGAAGGTATTCGGTCATCACCTCGTAGAGGGCCACGTAATTCCGGTAGTCCCGTTCGTCCATCTTCCCGATTTCAAACAGGTTCCGCGCAAAAATCTCCGCGTCCTCGTAAATAACCCGGTCCAGGATGACGGACTCCGGCCCCTCGCTGATCGCCTTGTGACTGCGGAACCGGTTGGACAGGAAGTAGACCTGCAGATTAAATGACCAGCGCTTCATGTCGGCATAGAAGTCGCTGAGATAGGGGTTATCTTCCACCGACTCGAAAAATGGTGTCCACTTCATCCGCTGGCTGAGCAGCCGGGTCAGGGAGGATTTGCCGGAACCAATGTTGCCGGCGACGGCAAGGAACGCCTTGTGAGATGTTCCGGTTGGAGGTGTCATCGTTGACCTTGATGGAGAAGAGAAGAAAGGATTTCAAGAGCGTCCACGGCGCGCGGTCCGGGTCGCGAAACGATGTCGGCGTTGATGCGGTACACCCGGCCGTTGCGCACGGCAGCAAGGTTTGCCCACTCAGGGAAGAGGGCGATGAGCTCCGCGACATCGGCGGTCAGGTCTGCCGTCAGGATGATGGCGTCGGGATCTTCGGCAAGGACGGCTTCGCGGCTGTAGGCAGGGTATGTCCCAGGCGCCGTGGCGGCGATATTGAGAGCGCCAGAAGCCTCCAAAAGCTCATGCAGAAAGGTCTTCCCGCCCGCTGCGATCAACGGCTGCAGTGAAACGAGGAGCAGTGCGCGCAACGATTGCCCCGAGGCACGTGCACGTACCCGGGCAACCCGTACGCTCATGGAGTCAACGAGTCGCCCGGCCTCAGCGCGGTGTCCCGTGAGCTCCCCGAGCTGCTCGAGCGAGCGGGAGATTCCGGATAGCGTTCGCGGATTGGTGACAAACACGGGAACGCCAAGAGCCGTCATCTTTGTGAAGTCTTCGCGGGTGTTCCCTTCCATGCTTACCACGACCAGATCCGGGCGGAGCGAAACAATCTTCTCGATGCTCGGGTTGGTCATCCCGCCGACGCGCGGAACAGACGATACGGCTGGAGGATAGTCACAATACGTCGTTACGCCCGCGAGACAGCCCCCCGCGCCTATGGCGAAGAGGGATTCTGTTATGCTCGGCGCGAGCGAAACGACCCGGTGCGCGGGGCCAGGCAACGACACGCTTCTTCCCAGATCGTCGACGACGGCAACCTGTGCCGGGCTTGCAATGGAGACAGTGCAAAGCAGCGCTGCACAGCAGAAAACCAGATGTTGATGGAAATGCATCCGCAGGCGTGAACGATTGGTGGATCAATATACCTGCCCAACACCCAAGAATCAAGGAAGGAACGCACCGTCACATGGCTGGAGGAACTCTCAGGCGAGCGTCCCTCCATCAGGGCAATGATTGGGCGGAGATGCGAGATCCTTCAATAGCTATCCGAGGTGAGCACCACCTTTCCCTTGAAGACGCGGTGGATGAAGATCGTGTAACCGATCACCAGCGGCATCCCGAGAAGGGCAATGATAAGCATGGTTGCCAGAGTGGTCTGCGACGATGACGCGTTGGTAATCGTAAGGCTGTATGCAAGGTCGGTGCTCGAAGGTACGAGCCGCGGGAACAGGCAGACGGCACTCAGGCCTATCATGCATGCAATGGTCAGCGCGGATGCAAGGAACGCCCTGAAGTGACGTGCAGCCTTGAGGAACGCGGGAACGGTCAACAGGGATGCGAGAAGCAGGATGAAGAGAATCCAGAAGAGCGGATTCCGTAACAACCCCTCGAACAGGAACGGAGATACGAAGATCGTTGCCAGAGTCGCGAGAAAATAGAGCGCAACCAGGGCAATCCAAGATCCCGAGGCCCATAAGATCATCCTCTCTCGGAGCGCGCCGTCCGTTTTCATCGTCAGATACACTGCGCCGTGCATGGTGAAGAGGACCAGGCTGAGCACGCCGATGAGAATGGCGTACGGATTGAGAAGGCCCAGAAACGAACCGCCCCAACGGCCCGCTGCATCGATCGGGACTCCACGCAAAATGTTGCCGAATGCGATGCCAAACAGCACAGCAGGAAGCAGGCTCCCAAAACCAAATGCCCAATCCCAGATCCGCCTCCAGCGCTCAGAATCAATCTTTCCCCGAAACTCCAGCGAAACTGCACGGAAGATGAGCGCTACCAGCAGCAGCATCAGCGCAAGATAGAACCCGCTAAAGACAGTGGCGTACACCATCGGGAACGCGGCAAACAAGGCTCCGCCGCCGGTTAAGAGCCAGACCTCGTTTCCATCCCAGACAGGACCGATGGCGTTCAGAAAGAGCCTCCTCTCCTGGCTGCTCTGCGTGAACAGGTGCAGTACCCCGACGCCGAGATCGAACCCATCCA
>DAIUKN010000089.1:0-8437 GCA_036848195.1 Bacteroidota bacterium | reverse complement strand
GAGGGAACGGTCGTCAAGAAAGGTGACTTCGTCGCCGACCTCGATAAATCAGAAATAACAGGGAAGTTCAAAGATTCACAACTCTCTGTTCAGAAACTCGAAGCACAGTATCTGCAGACAAAGCTCGATAGCACCCTCGCACTCTCGCAGGCCCGGGACGAGCTGGTGAATCTCTCCTACACGCGGGAAGAAAAACGGCTCGCGGTAGACCAATCGGCATACGAAGCTCCGGCCATGCGGCGACAGGCGGAAATCGATTTTGAACGCGCACAGCGCGCATACGAGCAGGCAAAGAAGAATTACGTCACCAAGACAAAGCAGTCGATTGCAAAAGCGCAGGCTGCCGAGGCTGATTTGATGAAAGAGCGGCAACGAATGGACCTGTACAAGAAGACCATGGACGAATTCACCATCAAGGCTCCTGCAGATGGGATGGTCGTCTACGCGCGTGAATGGAATGGAAAGAAAAAGGTCGTGGGGAGTACCGTCAATGCCTGGGATCCGACCGTCGCGACCCTGCCGGATCTGCGCGAGATGGAATCGATCACCTACATCAGTGAGCTGGATATCCAGAAGATCGCGGCCGGCCAGAAAGTCAAACTGAAACTTGATGCGGACCCGAATAAGCTCCTGACGGGTTCGGTCACTGCGGTTGCCAACATCGGTGAACAGCGGCCAAACTCCGATTCGAAGGTGTTTGAGGTCCGTATCAAGGTCAATGAATCCGATTCGACCCTTCGCCCCGCCATGACGACAGCAAATGAAATTCTTGTGGCGAGGCTGGACAGCGTCCTCTCCATCCCGCTCGAATGTGTCCATACCGAAGGCCCAACAACGTTCGTGTACAGAAAGGACGGCGGGAGTATCGTGAAGCAGGAGGTCAAGCTGGGCCTGATCAACGAGAACGCGACCGTGGTACAGAACGGCATGGGAGAACAGGACGAGCTCCTTCTGACAACACCCCCCGAGTCCGGCAAATTGAAAGTTGTCCCGCTGGCGGCATCGAATTGAACGCTACGGGACTGCGGAAGGTCTACCAACAATAATCCAATCGCCATGATCCAGCACATCATGCAGAGTTTCGGGATTGCTCTTGAGGCGATTACGCACAATAAACTCCGTGCTGTCCTTACGTCTCTCGGCATCGTCTTCGGCGTGGGTTCGGTGATCTCCATGCTCGCTGTCGGGACGGGCGCCAAGCAGGAGATCCTGGAACAGATGAAGCTGCTCGGCACGAACAACATCATCATCACGCCGATTGTCGAGCAGGAAGAAGGAAAAGTGGAGGAGGACGAGCGGGCGAAGAAGACGGAGAAGAAGCGCTTCAGTCCGGGACTGACGCTTGAGGATGGACTCAGCATTGTCAGCACGGTTCCGGGTGTCGATTTCGTCAGCCCGGAAGTTGTCGTGGAGACAATGGTGGTGCGGGAGGGATTGAAGCGGACTTCCAAGCTGGTGGGAGTCGATTCGATCTATTTTGCCACGACGGATTTTGAGCTGGAACGGGGACAGATGTTTTCGAAAATGAACACGGACCTGGCTTCGCCGGTTGCCGTTATCGGACAGTCCATCAAGACAAGGTTTTTTGCCAAGGATGATCCGATCGGCGGAAGAATAAAGTGCGGCCACCTCTGGTTGACGGTCATCGGGGTGTTGAAGGAACGAAGGGTCAGCAGGGAGAACATTCAGCATCTGGGACTTCGGGACTTCAACTACGATGTCTACACTCCCGTGAACACCCTTCTCCTGCGATACAAGAACCGTACCCTCGTGACAAAGCTCGACATGCAGCGGGCCGCCCGACAGACATGGTCTGATGAGTCCGAAGCCCAGGAGCCGAAAAAGGCGGTCAACTATCACCAGCTCGATCGGTTAGTCGTCCGCGTCGCAAATTCCGAGAAGATGGTAGACCTCGCGGAGGTCATCAGCAGGATGCTCCAGCGACGCCACAACAACGTGGTCGACTTTCAGGTGACCGTTCCCGAGCAGCTGCTGAGGCAAGCGCAGCGTACGAGAGACATCTTTAACATCGTTCTGGGCGCGATTGCGTCGATTTCGCTTCTGGTCGGGGGGATCGGGATCATGAACATCATGCTTGCATCGGTGATGGAACGGACAAAGGAGATCGGCATACGACGCGCCGCGGGGGCCACGAAAAAGGGTATCGCCTTCCAATTCCTCACAGAGGCGACCATCATCAGCATCACCGGCGGGGTTATTGGCGTTCTGCTGGGTGTGGGATTGAGCTCCGCGATTCAGCAATTCGCAGGGGTTCTGACCATCGTCACCGCCTTCTCTGTCTTGCTTTCGTTCGTGATCTCGATATCGGTCGGGATCGCCTTCGGCTTTTTCCCCGCACGGCGCGCCGCAGAGCAAGATCCGGTGGTTTGCCTCCGATATGAATGACCTCGCACATGGGAAGAAAAGGTCCCTCTCCACTATCGATCCATAACACTTCATCAAGCGCCATGAAAAGGAAGACTCTTCTGATTGTGGTCGCCCTCCAGTTCCTGAATGCATTCGACATGTCTGCCCAGGTCGAAAAAGGTTACCTGACCCTCCACGATTGCATTCGCCTCGCACGTGCGAACGGGCCGCTCGGAGTGATGGCGCGAAACACATTTGAGAGCAAGCATTCGGCGTATCGGTCCTTCACCGCTACATTCTACCCTCAACTCGCATTGCAGGGAGATGTGCCTGGCTACGCTCATTCCATTAACCCTATTGTGCTCCCGGATGGGACCACGATCTTCACACCTCAGAGCGAGGCGAGTTCATCGTTGAACCTCGGGCTCACACAGAAGATCCCTTTTACCGGCGGCCAGCTAATGCTGCTATCGGGACTGAATCGAATCGACCTGATGGAATCGCGGTCGCATTACTATCGCTCAAGACCGCTGACGTTGACGTTGAGCCAGCCGCTCTTCCAGATCAATACGATGCAATGGGATCAGGAGGCTCAGGACATCCATTACAGGATGGCCTCTCGTGAATTGGCGGAAGCGATGGAAAACTGTGCGATCGACGTCACCAACAAATTCTTTGACCTTTACCTGGCTTCGATAAATTCCAGCAATGCCGCGGCGAACGTGGCGAACAACGACACGCTCTACAGGATCTCCAAGGGACGATACAATGTGGGGAAGATTGCGGAAAACGACCTTCTGCAGAGCGAACTTGCCTACTTGAGCGCACGGACACAGCTCGAGAACGCCAACGTCGGGCTGAATCGATCGGAGCAGAACCTCAGGGTTGCGCTTGGTCTTCCTTCCACGACCCTGATTGCGCTCTCGCCACCGACGGAGATCCCGACCGCCCGCATTGACCCTGACACAGCACTTGCTCAGGCGCGGCGGAACCGGAGTGACGTTCTTGATTTCGATTTCCAGTTGATGACGGCGGAACGGAATGTGGTACAGGCGAAGTCAGACAACTCCCTCAATGCCCTTATGACGGCAAGCATTGGTTACAATCAACGGGCTCCGGTCCTCCCCGACGCGTACAGGGACTTGCTCGATCAGGAGCAATTCAGCGTTGGCTTTACGATCCCCGTTTTCCGCTGGGGGGCCGGCAGTTGGGCCGTCGATGCGGCACTGGCAGAGAAGAGGGTCACGGAGGCATCAGTCGCGCAACAACGCCATGATTTCGAGCAGGAAGTCTTGTATCAGGCAGCGCGCCTGAATCTTCTTCGGGAGCAGGTTGTCGTCGCCGCGAAGTCTGATACGATCGCACAGCGCCGGTTTGATGTGGCCAAGGATCGGTATGTCATAGGCAAGATTGACATACCCATTCTATTCATCGCTCAGAGCGAAAAGGACAACGCCCGACGTGCGAACGTGCAAACGCTCTGGGATTACTGGTCGACGTACTTCCGCGTCCGCCGCCTCACACTGTATGATGTCGAGACCGGGGCGTCGTTGGTTGGAGAACAGGCAAACCGGTAGAGACGCATCATGGAGCTTTGGACATCTCAGAGCAATCCCGGCAAGCAGATTATGCTCTCGTTTGCGTCTGTTATGGCCGGCATGGTCTTGCTGATCGTTTTTCGCGACTTCAACGGTTCGGGCACGAACGCTCTGGCGGGATTTCTCCTCGGGGTACTCCTGCTGCTCATCGGAGCTGCTGCTTTCCTGGTAAGCGGCAAGCAGACTGTCGTCGTCGACCCCGGGGCGCGCTGCATCACCATCGAGGACTCCAACCGTTTCCGCACGAAGAAGAGATCGATCCCGCTGAGTGAGATCGCCGGCGTCAGCATCGGGTATCTCGGGAAGCGGTCGAGTTTCGTTACGTGGTACTACCTTGTGCTGAAACTCAGGAGCGGAGAGGAGTATCCGCTCTTCTCCCCCGGCCGCTTCTTCCAGGGCGGGTCGGATAGGTCCACCGTGGCGGGTTGGAAGGAGCGCCTTGAGGGGTACCTCGGCCAGTAGCGTAACACGGCGCGGCGTGATGCGCACGGTTGCTCAATGCTGAGTTCTGTTCACACTCCGCCGACCGTAACTGGGCCGCGCACTACGGCTTCTGGATCTCTTTATCGTCCTAGACCATGCACCTCTGGGGAGTGGCTGCGAGCTATATTCACTAGCGTACGGGAAAAGCAGATGGAACTGGTAGACCTCGGATTTGACCGTTGGTTTCAAACGAAGCGAGAGGAGTCGGAGAGACCCGATCGCGACGTCGCACGCATCACCAGAATCGACAGGAACCGGTACCTTGTCAGGAACGAGGAGAATGAGGTTCAAGCGGAGCCTACAGGCAATCTTCTCTCCTCTGCCGGTTCAAGTCAGGACCTCCCATGTGTGGGGGATTGGGTATTCGTCCAGTATCATAACCATGGCACACTGGCAATCGTCCATGACATATTGCCGAGGAAAACCTTTTTGCGCCGGAAATCTCCCGGCAAAAACGTTGACTACCAGATGATTGCGTCGAACATCGGTGCTGCCTTCATTGTGCAATCATGCGATTTCGACTTTAACCTGCGACGGATGGAACGGTACCTTGTCATGGTACACGAAGGTCACGTCGAGCCAGTAATCCTCCTGAGCAAAAGTGATCTCGTCAGCACTGAGGAGCTGGAAAAGAGGATATTGGAGATTACGCAAGCTCACATCGGCGCAAGAGTCTACCCGTTCAGCAACACGACTGGCTTCGGCCTGGAAAGAGTGCAACAGGCCCTGAAAAGGGGGAAGACGTATTGCCTGCTCGGGTCATCTGGTGTGGGCAAGACTACGCTCCTGAATCATTTGCTCGGCCGTGAGGCATTTGAGACACAGCCTGTGCGTGAGAAGGACGGCAGAGGAAGGCATACGACGGCTCGCCGGCAATTGATTGTTCTTGACGGAGGGGCACTTCTGATCGATACGCCAGGCATGAGGGAACTGGGCATGATGGGCGTTGGGGCCAGCATCGATGAGAGCTTTTCTGACATTCACGAACTCACCGGGGATTGCCGGTTCAACGATTGCACGCGCACCGTGGAAGTCGGCTGCGCAATCCTGAGGGCGGTTCAGCGCAGGGAATTGAGTGAGGGGCGATACCAGAGCTATATGAAGCTGATGAAGGAATCTGCGTTTCATCAGATGTCGTATGCCGAGAAACGCGCGAAGGAGAGGCAGTTCGGGAAAATGATCAAGAGTGCGATGAAACAGATTAGAAAGAAGTAGGGGTTCCCCGTCTTGAGTTTCCACGAAGCGCAGCCTATATTGAGACATGGTGTACGGATCTGCGCGCCTCTGCGGGGGGTGTCGAGTTCCGGTCCGTGCCATAGCTGTTTCACGCAGCACTGTTGGAGGAGAAGATCCATGCGAATGATCTGTCTGGCGATCTGTTTCCTGGCGGCGTCTGCCGTCCTCGCACAAACCAGGTCAACACTCAAAGGCAAGTTGCTGGGCAATGACGGCAAACCTATGCCGATGGCCCATGTTCACGTCCGCTGGCCTGTCGGCGACACTGTGATTTCCTCGGTGCAGGTGGGGCTTGACGGGGCGTTCTCGATTCCGATCACCGGGACCACACCGGTGCGGATAGAGTTCACCGGCGCCAACCACCAGTCTGCTGAGATGCCCTTTCTGCCGGAGGGAGCGGTCGTGACGCTCACGGTGCGACTGGGGACATATCGGTTCGTTGACGATCCGGGTGGAGTGGAGTTTGTTTATGGTTTTGAAGAAAACCCCCGCGGCAAGAGCATCACTCCGGTAAAACAACCCGACGGGACATACAAGGCCGAGGTGACAACCGACAAGCCCTCACTCGCCTATCAGCTGAACAAGGTCGAGAAGAGCGGACGAACGATCAACGCCACTCTGTCCGATGCATTCGAATACGACAACGGCGGCGACTATCGATCGATCGTCACTCCAAAGGGGGGCAAGGCCATCCTCGTGTTCGATCCCCGGAAGTTGGTCAAAGGGACGAGTGAGCCCGATTTCATCTTTGAGGAGACCGGTTCGTTTGCCGCGCGACTGGCGGCTCATGCCCGTTCCCGCACCGCCTGGCAGAGCACGTACACGGAGGCGACGAACCAGTATTATGCCGTGCACAAGAACCTGAAGGACTTCCGGTACGACTGGTCTGCAACGCTGTCCGGCATATCCGCTGCGATCGAGAAGGAACACGATCCCCTTGCGCGGCAAGAACTTCTCCTGCAGTACCTCGACGCTTTCGCATTCGGCGCTACTCCGCTCGACAACGGACTGAAACAGCGAGCCCTCAGCGAGGTCCCGCCGGCCTCGCCGCTCTGGGCCTACCATGTCAACGTTATTCAGCGACTGGACTACGACACCACGGGCGGAAGCGCCTACACGCAGCGGATCCTGAGCGAGCACCCCAATGCCGAAATTAAGGCCTCCCTGCTCTTCAACAAGCTCAGCTCCGCCCGGTATGCCGGAAGGAAGGAGGAAGCACAGGCCGCGTACGATCATCTGACCAAGGAATTCGGGGGGACGCGCTACGCGAGCATCGCACGGGAACGGTACTCGCCGACCATGAAGGTTGTGGTCGGCGCGCAACTCCCGGGATTTTCCTTTGCCTCCTTCGAGGACCCCACCCGGATCTATACCAACGAAACGTTCAAAGGGAAGTACCTGCTGATCGACTTCTGGGCGGTCTGGTGCGGGCCGTGCGCGGCGGAGATGGAAAAACTCCACAAGGCGCACGAACGTTTCAAGGGGAAGAACTTCGAGATCCTGCGTCTCTCGTTCGATTCTTCACCGTCGGATGTGACAAAGTTCCGCACGGCGCGCTGGAAGATGCCGTGGCTGCACGCTTTCGTCGAGAAGGGATTTGAGAACCCGCAGTCGAAGGAGTTTGAGGTCGACGGAATCCCGAAACCGATCCTTGTGGATGGCAGCGGAAAGATCGTCGCCATGACGCTGGAGTTGCGTGGCGAGAACCTCGAGAAGACTCTGGAGAAGTTTCTGGGCGGGAATGTGAAATGAATCACGACAAGTTTGCTGGAAGGAGAGTTCTTGCGTGGGGTGTGAAGGAGAACAACGGTCAGAATACTGTCGTGACACTCTCGTTTAGTCTCTGGATGACGCCCGAGGAGGCCATAGAAGGGTACTGCAAGCAAACCGGAAAGAGTTGGGATCAGCTCACAAAGGAAGGGGCTCAACTCGTCCAGAAATCTGTCGTGGTTTTTGACAAACCCGATCGCCAGAGCCCGACGTCTTCAGGAGCCGCCTAGTGTCTCGACTCCGAAGTTCCTTGAATAATCGGGGAGTCAGAAAATAGCCAAAGCGAAGAACTTCTGGCAGTTATCCACCGTCGACATAATCAAGGTATTTCTGAGACTCGACACTTGCAACATAAGAGGTTTGGTCTGGAATGACAAATTATGAATTACGAGTGCGAAATTTCCCTGGATTTCGTCCCGGTCAACTCAAAGCCCGATCCCGTCAACCGATTTGATTCTCCCGGTTGAGATGGCTATCTTGCCGCCGAGGTCACGTGCAGTCAGCCACGACATTTCCAATCCCGAAAAGACTTCCCCAATGAACTCACAATCCGAAAAACTCCCCAATTCCTGCCGGGCTTTACAGATTATCCCCCCTTTCGAGGATTGGGCCGGGACGACCGATGACGCCATACGCGAGAGGGTCCTCGGTTTGTTGAAGGCCGGTCTCGGGGGACTTGTGACGAACGTCAGTCTCAAGAACTACCTCCGCGATGACCGGGCGTGGGATTTACTCCAGCGCGGCGTCAGGATCGCGCACGAGGAAGGCCTCAGAGTCTGGATCTACGATGAGGAGGGGTACCCGAGCGGAGCGGCAGGTGGGCTGGTCCTGGAGAAGGCGCCTTCCGTCGAAGCCCAGGGACTTATCCGCGTCGTCGATGCGGCGGGAGGAATCCGTTACGAGGTGGTCACACTCTATGAAGCCACTCACGCAACAGAAAATTTCTACAAGAAACGCCACTACATCAATGTCCTCGATCCCGT
>DAIUKN010000088.1:0-8441 GCA_036848195.1 Bacteroidota bacterium | reverse complement strand
GACCTGACCGCCGTGGACGAGACGTTCTGGCAAACCGTTCACACGCGGATCTCTTACAAGCCGGAAGAAATTGTCTGGGGCGCGAAGTTCAGCGACATGTTCGAACAAGCCGAGGACGGACTGATCACGGTCGATCTCCGGCGCATTCATGAAATCGAGCCTGCACCGCTTTCTTGATTGTCAGACGTGTTTGGCGTATCTTGCAGCGTCAACCACCATCTCCGGGTCGCAGCTTGGGACGTGTGAAGATATTGTTCACCTCCAGTCTTTTCACCTCCTTCATCAGTGAAGACCTGAATCTCCTCCGCAAGCATTACGATGTTGACCATCTTGTCACGCTCGGCCCCGCCGCTCCTCTGAAGATTTTCGCCGGTGTCCGCCGCGCCGATCTTACGTTTACCTGGTTTGCTTCCGTGTATTCCTTCTTTGTCGTACAGACTGCCGCGCTCTTTCGAAAGAGGGCGATCCTCGTCGTCGGCGGCGTCGATGCGGCCAAGGACCCTGAAATCGGTTACGGGATCTGGCTGAGTCCCTGGAAATCCATCCTCGTGCGGAGCGCATTGCGGAAGGCATTCAAGGTGCTCCCGGTCGATCCGTCGCTCGTGAGAGAGGTGGCGCGACTGGGAGAGTATGACGGGAAGAATATCCGCTGGGTCCCCACCGGATACGACGCGTCGTACTGGATCCCGGCCGGTCTGAAAGAGCCCCACATATTGACTGTGGCAGCGTGTCACAACGAGGGACGGCTGAAGGCCAAGGGGATCGATTTCCTGATGTCCTGTGCCCGGCGGCTGCCCGAGAAACGGTTTGTCCTGGTCGGGCTGACCCCTCCGGCGTTTGACAGGGCTCGCGCGGAGGCTCCTTCGAATGTCGAGATCATCCCTTTTGTCGGTCGCAACGAACTGCTCGGCCACTACCAGCGCGCCCGGATCTATTTCCAACCATCGAGAAATGAAGGGCTCCCGAACAGTCTCTGCGAAGCCATGCTCTGTGGCTGCATACCCGTAGGCACGGACGTCGGAGGCATTCCAACGGCCATCGGCAATGCCGGATTTCTCGCGCCATACGGCGATGTGGAGAAGATGACAGCCGCTCTGAACTCTGCTTTTGTCGCGAAAGGTGCGGTGGGGGAGGAGGCGCGGGAACGGATAGCCACGGAGTTCACGATCGAGCGGAGAGAGCGTGCGCTCCTGGAGCTGATCGGGGAGGCTGCCGCGTGAAGCGACCGCTGCGTAACGTCCTCGCGTTCCTGCTGGGCGATGCGGGAAGCAGGCTCATCGGGTTCCTGGTCACCGTCTACCTGGCAAGAGTCCTCAACCCGTCAGGCTTCGGGATACTGAATGTCGGCCTTGCCGTTCTTGGTCATTTGAGCCTTCTCGCAAGCCCCGGCATCAACGTCCTTGAAGCACGTAATGTCGCGGCAAGCTCAGGCGTGCAAGCCGACCGGATCAGCGGGGTACTCGTGACCCGCCTTCTGCTTGCAGCTGGAATCTGCACGGGCACCTGGTTGGTGGTCCGTTTTCTGCTTCCCCAAACACCGACCGGCGATGTCGTTCTCTTGTTTGTCTGCTCCCTCTTTCCGATGGCACTCCTTCTGGACTGGTTCTTTCAGGGGAAAGAGCAGATGGGTCCGGTGAGCATATCCCGTCTTTTAAGTTATGCGCTCTACGGGCTCATTGTGCTGCTTATGGTGCGTGCAGAGGCGGATGTTTTGTTTGCTCCCGTCGGATTTCTCCTTGGGAATTTTGCGGCTGCCCTGTTCCTGATTCTCGTTTTTCGCCGCAGGTTTGGCCCGCTCGCTCTCAGGTGGCAACCGGATCTGGTCAAAAGCGTTCTCTCTGAGAATATCCCTGTCGGGGGCGCGATGTTTCTTGCCCAGATGGTCGTCAACCTTCCTCCACTCATCATCGCAGCAATGCTTGGGAATGCCGACGTTGGGCTTTTTGGCGCCGCAATGAAGATTGTGTTTCTCTTTCTGCTGATCGACCGGTTGTTCAACACCCTCTTCCTTCCGGTTGTCACGCGCTATGTTGCGACGCGAATGTCAGAGGTGGAGTTTCTGCTTTCCGTAACGCTCAAGCTCATTGCGCTGGTCATGCTCCCTGTCACCGTGGCGGGGATCTTCTTCGCCCCCTGGCTGATCAAAACGATCTACGCGTCGGGCTACGAGGGGGGAGCGTTCCTGCTGCAGATCCTCATGCCGTATGCTCTCCTGACAGTTCTCAACTCGATCTTCGTTTGCACGGTTCTGGGTGGTGCGCACGAGCGGCAGTACGTCCGCATTATGGTGATTGGTGCCATTGCCCTTGTCGTGGCCCTCGTTCTGCTTACGCTGATTGCAGGGGGTCCGGGGGCGGCTCTCGGCGTGGTTTTCAGCGAAGCAGTGGTCGTTCTCCTGATGCTCCGTGAAGCCCGGACAATCGCAGAGCTGCCGGGCCTCAGGGTCCTGCTCTGGCCTTTAATCGGGACCGGGGTCATGGTTGCGACTCTGTTGGTCCTTCAACCCATCGGCCTGGCTGCCGGTTTAATCGTCGGTCTTCTCTTCTACGTCTTGATCGTACGGTATGGTGGAGGGGTGGGCCGCGAGGAATTCCGGTATCTCCGTGAAAGGTTCGTATGAGAATCAGGGCTGGTCTGACATCGCCATCGCGAGTCTGGGAGCAGTTTCTGGTTCAGGAGGGTCTTCCGTTTGGGACGGTCGATCTGATGAGCGAGGTGACAGTTCAGGAGTGGAGCGTCCTGATCATCACCCGGCGGCTGGGATCTGCCGATCGGGACTCGGTTGAAGCGTATCTCCGTTCGGGAGGCGCCATTCTGGGTTATGCGGGGCATTTGCCGGAGGGGCGGGAGTCCGCTCCGCGCCGCGAACGGCTGGAGTATCTCGTTTCCGACGGAACAGGACCATTCGGATCGGTCGGATTGATTGATCTGGGGATGGAGGGGGAGGTTCCACGAGAGGCTAATCAGCTGAAAACCCAGCAGGACACCTTTGGATTGTTCCTGGGCTCCCGGGAGGGCTCGCCTGCCTGCATACTGCCATTCGATCCAGAACGCGCGCTGGCCGACTTTCGTGCTGCGAACATGAGTTTCCACGCGAAGCCCGACCGGCTTCCAACAGAGCGAGTCTCGCTGGTCGGCAAAGGGGGGGTCCGGAGACTCTTGCATACCGCACTGGAATATCTTCACACGGCACGCAACCTCCCGTATGTCCATCTCTGGTACTACCCGGAGGGGAGGCGGACCCTCTTTGCTTTCCGCGTTGACACGGATTTTGCGGCGCGAAAAGAGATCGACGATTTGTACGCCGTGGCGAGAACCTCCGACATCGGGATGACCTGGTTCATCGATGTGAAGAGTCATGAACCGTGGCTGGGGCATTTCGCCTCGATGGTCGGCCAGGAATTTGGTGTCCATTGCTACGAACACAAAGTGCACGACGAACGGGCTGCGAACCTCGCCAACTTTGGACGCGCGAAACGGGTGCTCGAGGCGGCAGGCTTCCACCCCGCCGGGTTCGCCGCTCCCTATGGAATGTGGAGTCCGGGCCTCGCATCCGTCGTTCGCGAGCTGGGATTCGCATACTCCTCGGAATTCTCGTGCGCGTATGATACGCTTCCGCTGCTCCCCGCGGCAGGCTCTGAATTCCACGGTCCCCCCCAGATACCGGTGCATCCCGTCAGCATAGGCAGCCTGCGGAGAGCCGGTTATACGACTCAACAGATGAAGGAGTATTTTCGCGCATCTGCCGACCAGAAGATTGTGAGCGCGGAACCCGCTTTCTTCTACCACCACCCCACACATCAATACTGGGATGTCGTGGAATTCCTCTTCAGGCACGTCCGCGACCAGGGAATCGAGCCAATGACGCTGGGTGGCTTCGCCCAGTGGTGGGCTCAAAGGGGGTTGACGTCATATACCGCCTCTCTTGAACGGAATGTCCTGACGCTCGATACAGCGAAACCCCCGTCGCCTTCCGGAAACAGCGTGTTTTTGCGGATCGTCAGAGGGGACGGGCGGGATGCGCTGGTTCCGCCTGCTCCCCGGATCGATCTGGGGGCCGTACAATGGGTTGAGACGCCGTCATACCATCCCCCTTCGGACCTTCGCAGGATGCGGGAATTCGATCCCCGCCGCGCATTCGGTGATCTCTACACTTCGATGATGAGGAAACTCCGGTGAAAGTCGTCCTTGCTGGATACCAGGCGGTGTCGATTCTGCGTGGCGGGCCGGCCACACAGATCCGGAAGACCGCGGCCCACCTTGCCGGTGCCGGGATTGAAGCGCAGCTCTTTGATCCCTGGGCAGCTTGGGACAAGGTGGATCTCTTTCATCTCTTTTCGGCCGGGATAGGGACGTACCACCTTGCCCGCGAGATCCATGCGCTTGACGTTCCGCTGGTGGTCTCTCCGATCATCTACAGTCGTCACCAACCAGCCTTTGTTCGGGGATCCCTGAAGGCGACCCGCATGATGCAGAAGATCGGTCCCGGCTTCTGGTCGGACTACGCGCTCGCGGCTGATGTCTGTTCATGGGCAGGAAGAGTCTTGCCCAACACCCGGGCCGAGGCTGACCTGGTCACGGGAGGGCTCGGCGTGCCGGAAGGGAAGATCCGTGTCATCCCCAACGGTGTTGAGGCTCGCTTCGGAGAGGGTGATCCATCGTTGTTCAGAAAGCGGTACGGTCTGGAACGGTTCATCCTGAATGTCGGACATATTGGGCACGCCCGGAAGAACGTGCTTGGACTTATCCGTGCGCTCTCCACGATCGATCATCCGGCGGTCATCATCGGGCGGATCATCAAGAGTGAGTATGGGGATGTGTGTGTGCGCGAGGCAGCGAAGTACCGGCACATTCAGCTGATCGACGGACTGGAGAACAGTTCCGACATGTTGGCCTCCGCGTATGCGGCCTGTGATGTCTTTGTCCTCCCGTCCCAGTTCGAAACGCCGGGGATTGCCGCGCTTGAAGCGGGACTCGCAGGGGCGAAGATTGTTATTACGAAGTTCGGCGGGACAAGGGAGTATTTTGGCGACATGGCTGTTTACGTTGAGCCTGCCTCGACGGCTTCCATTCGCGATGGGATCGTCCGGGCGCTGGGAAGTCAGCGCGACAATCGCCTTCGCGAGCACATCCGGAAGAATTTCCTCTGGGAGCATGTTGCCGCACAGACCGCGGCGGCATACCGCGATTTGCTTTCCGCCCCCAATTCATGAGAGCTGTTCTGGAGGGGGCACGCAGCTCGCTGGAGCGGAGGGGGGACGCCGGTGTCTATGGGATACTGATCCTCCAGTCGTTCCTGGCCAGCGGCACGCACCTTGTTGCCAAAGTTGTGGTGCAGGCGGTTGATGCTTTCACGCTGACCCTGGTCCGCTCCTTCGTGGCCGCGGCAGGCATAGGTCTGGTCATGCTCATTCGCGGCCGGATCCCGGCAGTGCGGCGGGAGGATTACCGATTGATCTTCTACCTCTCCCTGCTTGCCATCCCGATCAACCAGTTTTTCTTTCTGTACGGGATGCGCTTTACGACCCCATCGAATGCAGCGCTCCTGTATGCGACAACGCCGATCCTCGTCCTTCTCTTTTCTCACTGGTTTCTCGGGGAGCAGCTGACGAGAAAAAAGATTTACGGAGTGGTCCTTGCGTTTATTGGTGTCACACTGGTGATTTTTGAGCGGGGACTTGACGCCGGGATGCAGTATATACTGGGGAATCTCATCATCTCCCTGGCTGTTCTGGCGTGGGGCCTGTACACGGTGTACGGCAGAAAGCTGACATCGAAATATGGTCCTCTCGACGCAAGCGCGATCACCCTTCTTACCGGAACGGTCCTTTTCCTTCCCATCGGCATTATTCCCGCTCTCTCTTTTCCCTACGGCACATTGACGCCCGCCAACTGGTTCCAGATTCTCTATCTCGGGATTGTCACGTCCGTTATTGCCTATCTGCTCTGGTATTACGCTCTTTCGAGAATCGAGGCGGCTAAAGTGGCACTCTTCGCCAACCTCCAGCCGATACTTACGACATTGATGGCCGTTCTTCTCCTCGGGCAAGACCTTACTCCGCTCTTTGTTGTCGGCGGGATTGTTGCTATCTGTGGGGTAGTCCTTGCGCAGTTCGGTTAGGTGTTGACTCTGAGGCAGAAGAGTCGTATAGTAAAAGCTACGGATGGGGTCATATTCGAACGCTATCAGAACGATTTCCCGGGTGTAACCTGCGTCACATTTTTGCTCTGGGGAATTTGATACGTTCCGGTGGAATTTCTAGGGGAGAGTCATGGGGGAAATGAAGGACAAAGACAATTTCATTCGGTACCAACTGCCGCTCCTTCTTTGGGGCCTGCTGATTGCGATAAGCTCGTCCATCCCCGGTGCCGCATTTCCACAGGTCTCCTATTGGTGGATTCCGAAAATCTTCCACGTTATCTATTTTTTCTTCTTTTGTTTCTTCGTTTATCGGGCACTCAGGCACCAGAGTATTGTGCGATTGTCGTTCAACGCTTCTCTTTTCCTCAGCCTTGGAGTTACGCTGCTCTATGCCATCCTCGATGAGTCTCACCAGATTCTCACGGCGGGTCGTCACCCCAGCCTGACTGATGTCCTCATTGATACGGTGAGTGCCTCCCTCTTTGTCGTCCCTGTCTGGATTTCGGGCGTCGTGCAGCAAAGGCAGAAGGACGCTGACCCCGCGTAGGCTGGGACCCAACTATTCCGTAATGGTGTTTCCCCTTGTTCGAGCGTCGGCAGGCTTTCGGCGGAACCCGGCTGGAATTGGTTCTCCGCTCCTGAAGCCCCGTGTCTGTAGAGTTCATCAATGGAGAGAGAATCCGCGTGGAAACGTTTTTGAAGGCAGGCGGGATCTGCTATAACCGGTTTTTTGCACTGTTCGTTTTGGTGATGTTGATGGCAGGATGCCAATCGGCGAAGGGAGGGTGGCCTGTTATGGATAGTCGGACTGAAACCGCCACATTCGGTGGGGGATGCTTCTGGTGTATGGAAGCTGTCTTTGAACGGATCGACGGTGTGAAGTCGGTGACCTCCGGTTACGCAGGGGGCCCAGTCGCGAATCCGACGTACGAACAGGTGTGTGCGGGGGGGACGGGTCATGCCGAGGTCATCCAGGTTGAATACGATCCTGCCGTCATCACCTATGGGCAGCTGCTCGATCAATTCTGGTCAGCTCATGATCCGACGACGAAAGACCGGCAGGGAGCAGATGTGGGGTCACAGTACCGTTCGATCATTCTCTATGCGGATGAGCAGCAGCGGATTGCCGCGGAAAAGTCGAAGGCAACGGTGATCGCCTCCGGAGAATTTTCCGACCCTGTCGTGACGGAGATTGTCCCGCTCAAGGCATTCTACAGGGCGGAAGCATATCACCAGGACTATTTTCGGAACAACCCAAAGGCCCCTTATTGCGTTTTTGTGATCAAGCCGAAACTGAAGAAGCTTGAGCACAAATAAGATCGGCCCGTTGTGCCGAACCCGTCAGAATCCTATGGCGAATCCTGCCTTCAGTGTCGCGATGCTCAGGGGCGGCTCGGACCGGAAGGGCCAGAAGGCGTTCCTTTGGATGGCCTGATAGAAGAGGAAGGAGATGCCGTTCTTCACGAGGAAATAGAAGACCGGCGCAAGAAACGGCGATGACGAAAGAATCGACTCAGCTCCCTGGCTTGAGAGAAGAAAAGCGATAGCTCCCACCACGTAACTACCCGCCCATTTCGGGAAGACAAAACGGGGATAAACCACCGACCCTTCCACCCCAGCCTGGAATGACAGGACCTTTGACACGTGAAGCCGGAGACCTCCCTCCAGTGAAATCCCGGCCCTGAATGGACCCTTGTAGCGGTCGATGAACGCGCGGTCGACATCGGGTACAGATGAGGAGTATTCGGGCTGGATTTTCGTGAAGGTGAAAGCGTACTGGTGATAAGGGAAGAACAGGACTGATCCCCACTCGTATCCGTACGCCGTGCGGGAACCCACCCCGAATCTGAGCATATTCAACCGGACTGTCTGCGAAGCATTCTTGAATGCCGAGACCTCGGATGAATACCACTGCCCCTCGACGAATCTTTCTTCGCTCTCCAGTACCCGCCGTCGCACCATCTTAAGGTCCCGCACCCCTGCGCGCAGTTCCAAAAGACCCGGATTGGCGAACGGCGAGGTGCTGCTGAGATGATTGATCGTCCCGCTCCCATAATCGCACTCGACGTACCACTTGGAAACCCCGCGCCAGTAGCGGTCGATCGGAATAATCGCGGGCCCACGCGGTTGCGCTTGGGCCATCAACAGCTGGGTGCAGCTGACCAGCAGGAGAATGGAGGGGAGACAGGGACGTATGGGGGATTGAAGCTTCATCAATTTCAGCTATATTAGGTATGGTGTCGGCCAAAATCAACCGCAACCAGGCGGAATCACGCACATTGCGATTGGGGAAGAGACG
>DAIUKN010000087.1:0-8447 GCA_036848195.1 Bacteroidota bacterium | reverse complement strand
CCGCTGCACCCTGGTACGTCCAGAAACCGTAATGATACACCACCCAGCCGAAAGGTTCAGGTGAATCCCAGAACCAGCCGCGGTCCGTCCAGATCCACTGGCCATCAGCGAACGGTCGCCAGTCGTAGGTAACGCGGGGCTGCCACACTCTGCCAAGAACCGGGTAGTCTATCCAGGCACCGTAGGCATCAAGGACCGGGAATGGATGATCGGGCTCGGCCGCCTCCCGGCCCATGTGCGGACCGTCGGTGCAGCCGATCAGAAGTAGAATTGCCGCAGAGGCGGCCAGAACCAATGCCTTTCTCATGTTACGCCCTTCCTTCCAGCAACGCCATCATTTTTTCTGTGGACTTCAGTCCATGACCCGTGAAGGCGGAGACAATCACTTCTTCCCGGGATGAACCAGGGAGATACTGTAACAGTCCTGCAATAACCGCAGCGGATGTGGGTTCGATGGAGAATCCCTGGCGGCCGACGAGCTTCAGCGCTGCGGCAATCTCCTCTTCCTCCACAATCAACAGCTTGCCGCCCGAGGAGACGATTGCGCGGATGACTTGCGGTCCGCGCACAGGTTCGGCAACGGCGATCCCTTCGGCCATGGTGTGACCCTTCCGGATGGCAGCCAGCGAGGATGTGCCTGACTTCCAGGCCTGGAAAAGGGGTGCGCACATCGTAGCCTGCACCGCGACAATCCTGGGCGTCCGCGGAATAATCCCCCATGCGCAAAGCTCTCCAAACCCGATGGAGGCGCCCAGGACAAGCGTTCCATTTCCCGCCGGCAGGATGACGGTGTCCGGCGCGCGCCAGCCCAGCTGTTCGCAGACTTCATACGCAAATGTCTTTGTGCCGTGGAGAAAAAACGGGTTCCAGCAGTGGCTGGCATAATACGTTGTCCCGGCCGCATCCATGGCCGCGCGCGCCGTATCCTCCCTTGAGCCAGGAATGAGATGCAGGCGAGCTCCGGTTTGAATGATCTGGACCAGCTTGCCCGCAGACGTCTCCTCCGGCACGAAGATCTCGCAACTGATTCCGGCCCGCGCACAGTACGCCGCAATGGAGCAGCCGGCATTGCCTGAAGAATCCTGCACGACGCTCCGCACGCCCAGCTCACGCACCTTGCTGATCAGGACCGAGGCCCCCCGATCCTTGTACGATCCGGTCGGGAACAGATGTTCCTGCTTCACCAGAACTCTTCTATCGCCGAACGTCACCGGAAGAAGGGGCGTGAAGCCCTCATCGAACGTTACAATATTCTCATCCTGATCGATCGGGAGTGCTTCCCGGTAACGCCATAACGTCGGCTTGCGTCCTGCAATCCGAGCCGGATCAAAGTCCGGCGAGAACTCCAGGTCGAGCAGCGAACCGCCCTCGCTCCGCCAGCGTGGCTCACTCGCAGGATACCGCTCGCCAGTTTCGACGCAGATGAGATGAATCTTCCCTCCCATTCCTTCAAATATACTCCATGTGGAGGAGGCAAGCAACCTGGGTCGATCGGACCTACCAATTACACGGGGATGAAGAAGGGGAGAAAGGGACTCGTCAGAGGGGCGCTCGTACGTGGCCTGCAACGGTACATGCTTCAACAATGTGAGGCGAGGGAGATCGATCGGGGTTGATGAAACCTACCGGAGCGGGAATGTAATCTGGAATGTTGTGCCGCCTCCCCGAACGATGTCGAGCGTACCACGCAGCTGTTTCACCAGCAGATGAATCAGCTGGAATCCGAGCGACTCGCCCGCCTTGCGCTCAACATCCTCCGGCAGCCCCGCACCATTGTCGGCAACCGTGAGGGCGACCCGGTCCCGGCTCACCTGGGTGCATTTCACCAGGATTTCCCCTTCTTTTCCGTCGGGGAAGGCATACTTCAACGCGTTGGAAACAAGCTCGTTCACCATGAGCCCGCAGGGAATAGCGGTGTCTACATCAAGCCCGATCTCTTCCACCTCCATCCTCAGGTTCACCCCGCTGGCACCGTACGAGCGGAACAATTCTCGCGTCAGGCTGCGGAGATACTCTTCGAGGCTGATCCGTGCAAGGTTTCCGGACTGGTACAATTTCTCGTGGATCAGGGCCATGGAGCGGACGCGATTCTGGCTCTCCCGCACCATCTCGCGCGTTTCTTTGTTCGTGATGACGTTAAGCTGGAGATTGAGCAGGCTGGAGATGATCTGCAGATTGTTCTTGACGCGATGGTGTACTTCTTTCAAGAGCAGCTCTTTCTCGTCCAGCGAGCGGCGTGTTTGTTCCTCTGACGCTTTGTAGGCCGTGGTGTCGAGCGAAACCACCACGCAGTGAGTGACTTCCCCTTTCATGTTGGTGTAGGGATAGTACTTCACGTCGAAGCAGCGCCGTCCCAGTTTCTCGAAGGTGAACCAGCTTTCGTAGTGGACCTCTTCTCCGGCAAAGGCCTGATCGAGGTACTTCTTAATGACCGTATTGAACGTCTCTTCGCCCCAGACGCTTGCCACCGTCTGGCCGACAATTTCGCCCCGCACCTTTCCGTGAGCCATGCAATACGCATCGTTCGCCGCTTCGTAGACATAGCTACGGTTAATGAGCGTCATGAACTCGCGTGCGGTGTTGGCAATGAAGTCGTACCGCCGCAGCAATTCTTCAGCGTCTTTGCGTCTGTCAATATTGCGGGACACAGCAATGAGTTCACGAATTTCGTCCGTTGTGGGGTCAAGGATCGTCCGCCCGACGGTTTCGAACCAGGCGTAGGTCCCATCTCGTTTCCGGATCCGATACGTAAACGGACCCAGGGCCAGAGAGCCGGCAAAGGTATGATACTTGGTCTCGATACGCACAAGGTCATCGGGATGCAGATACTCGATGATGGAGCGCCCGATAAGATCTTCCGGTTTGTAGTCCAGAAGGGCGTGAACAGCTGGCGAGACGTAGACAAACACCCCATCGGACGTATGGCGGGAGATCAGGTCTCGTGAATGCTCTACCATGAGGCGGTATCGTTCTTCGCTTTCCTGAAGCATCTGCCAGGCCCACTGTTGCCTGGTGATGTCGGCCGACGTTCCGCCAACGCGATAGCGTACGCCAGCACTGTTTCTGATCGCAAAACAGCGAGTCCAGATCCACCGTGAGGAGCCGTCAGGACGAACGATCCGGTATTCGAGTCCCGCAGGGTCGAACTCTCCCCGCCGGGCACGGGAGTACATACTGAGCACACGGAGGCTGTCGTCCGGATGGACGGCATCGAGCCAGGGTTGCAGGCCTGAATCGGGTGCGGGACGCGGGCGACCCCAGATCTGTTCGAAGGCATTGTTCACGTAGAGCGTGGAAACGAGTTCGGCATCCATCATCCAGGCAACCTGGTCGTTGTTGTCGGCCAGCTCTCGGAAGAGCATGCCGGTCTCCCGTGCTGCCATTTCCTCATGGTGCCTGTGGATGGCCATCTCGACCGTCAGGCAGAGTTCCCGCTCATCGAACGGTTTCACCACAAACCCGAGCGGTCCCGTCTGCTTCGCGCGCTCCACCGTCTCGCGATCGGTAAACGCACTCAGGTATATCACGGGAAGATCCAAGCGCGAGCGGATTTCCTTCACGGCAGCCAGTCCGTCCTCTCCGCCGTGGAGAATGATATCCACCAGCATCAGGTCGGGGCGTAACTCTTCGGCTCTGGCAATCGCTTCCACCCCCGTGGAGACAACAGCGGCAATTCTATACCCATGGCGTTCGAGCCCGCGACGGATGTCTTCGGCGACAATCTGGTCATCCTCCAGCACCAGAATCGTGGGGAGGAGACCGGTCCGGCTCTGTCCTGCGTTCGTCATGGCAACGTTGTTCGCGTCAGGCTGAAGATACACTACGGAGTTCGCGGGGGGGGCGCAAAGAAGGGGACGAATGAGAGTTCCCCCCTTCTCATTCCAGAGTTAATTCACCCGTGAAATATACGGTGCATGTCCAGGACAGTCAACAAAAAGGAGGGCTCGGGCGTATATATAATGCGAGGAAGATCGGGAACCACACAGACATCGCGATCATTCGTAAATCGTGGCGAGGGCTCGCGCTCACGGTGTGAGCGCTGATTCATCACAAGTCTGTGTAACGACCCTGAATGTGCGAGAGCGCACAGGTCGCGTCTCCAGAAAGCTCTTCCTTCCTATGCGGCGATCCTGGGTCGGCGGATTTTTTTCCAGGAGAATTTTTCTATATTGT
Source organism: Bacteroidota bacterium (assembly GCA_036848195.1). Taxonomy (GTDB): domain Bacteria; phylum Bacteroidota; class Ignavibacteria; order UBA10030; family UBA6906; genus DAIUKN01. The sequence continues at coordinate 4,274 of DAIUKN010000087.1, read as the reverse complement.
AGCGATGAACTGTTGTTGTCAGTCAGGAGGCCGAGGTGTTAAAACCCACGTGGGAATATGTCTCGAGCAAGTATCTTCCGAAGACCCACATCACTCTTTACCGGGACAACGTCCTGAATGTTCAGATGCAAATCGTCACGAAGCGAAACCAGCTTTCGAACCCCGAGAAGGCGAAGTTTTACTATTTCATCGACGGCGACAAGAGGGTGTACAACAGCGAGCAGAGCCTGATGGCTGAACTTCAGAAGAAGCTGATGAAAGAAGACAAAGCGCGCTACGCGCAGATCCTCCAGCTTGCGAGGAACGAATAAGTCTGCCCGCCGCCCTCGGTTCCCCGCTTCACTCCTTTCCTCCACGAACCCCCCACGTATAAGCACAAGGCCGAAGCAAACCGCTGGCCACGCCGGATCTTCTGCCTCGGTGGTTCACGGGCTGCGGAATGACGGCCCGGATCCTTCGGCACATTCAGAGTCCTATGGCGCGGGAGATGCGCCGGCCGGATCCATCTGAGGTTTCGATGAAATCAATGCTCCCTGAATGCCTTATTCGGATACCGCGGGGCCTTCGGCGGCTCAACGGGTTTCTCCTTTAAGAGCCGCTGCAAGTAATCGAGCGCCGAATCCAGCTGGGAATCTTCTCCCTCAAACGTGGCATGAGGCAGATTGTCAACAACGATGTCCGGCTCCACTCCTCTCCCCTCAATCAACCATTCACCCTCCGGCCCGAAAACACCGGTCTCGGCCGCCGTAGCGATCCCCCGGTCAACCAGGAAATTGCTACTGCTGAGCCATATCTCACCTCCCCACGTCCTCGTCCCGATGACCTTTCCGAGACCAAGACGCCTGAACCCCTCGGCGAATGCCTCCCCGTCCGATGCGGTCCGTTCGTTGCAGAGAACAACCATGTGTCCGCGGAATGCATACTGCATATTCCACGTCGGTTTCCCCACCCTCCCCTGCCAGTAGAACCATGCCTTCCGCAGGAGTTTCTCCAGAATCCAGCTGTCAATGTTACCGCCCCGGTTATGACGGACATCGATGATGAGACCTTTTCTGTCAAATACCGGATAGAAATTCTTCACCCATTCACTGTAGTTGCCACCGCCCATCGCTCGGAGATGCACATACCCTATGTCTCCCTTTCCCTTCTCTTCCACCATCAGACGTCTGGTCTGTTCCCATTCGGTATAGCGAAGATTGTCTTCCTCGGCAAGGGACATCGGTTTGACGATCGCATCGAACTCTTTCTTTCCATCCGCCGCACGGACCTTGAGCAGTACCTGCTGGCCGGCCTGGTTCTTGAGAAGGAGATCCGGTGAAGCGACGGACAGCGTCGGTGAACCGTTGATGGCGAGAATCACATCCCCTTCAGCGATTCCCGACCCCGGCTGCGTGAGTGGGGAGGCCACATCGAGGTAATCCGGATCCGATTGATAGACATGGGAGATCCGGTAGCCGCCCGACTTCTCGTCGCGCGTGAGCCGTGCCCCAAGCGTCGCGACGCCGATCTTGTCCGGCGATCTCCGCGCATCCCCGCCATACACAAAGATGTGGAGAGCCGAGAGTTCACCGACAAGGTTAGAGATGAGATCGGCCAGCTCGTCGCGATCGGTGACCCTCTCCACCAGCGGGAGGAGCTTCTCCAACAACCCTCTCTGGTCTACGCTGTGAAGGTTTGGGTCGTAAAAGTAGTCCCGTTCAAGCCGCCACGACTCCAGAAACATTTGCCGGAACTCCTCGCGGGGTTCAACCGGCAGCAGCCAGTTGCTCAGGCTCACTTTCGTTTTGGGCAGATCGGCTGGCGCGATTCCATTTGCGTCAAACACATAAAGGTCGTCCCCCTTCCGGACAGCCACTTTCTTGCCGTCCCTTGAAAGGTCATAGCTTCTGATATCTTCGAGCACGGTCTTCGCCGCAACATCTTTGTTCTTGACTTCGACCGCCACCAGGTTGGTTTTCGCCTGGTACGATGCCTGGCTTTCGCTGAGGTAGAGATACTTGTCATTCACCGCCAGGGATCTGTACGCGCCAGCCGGAAGAGGAACCTCGAACACTCTTTGCGCAAGTCCGTTGAGATCGATCTTCACCTCTACGATCTTTTTCTCCGCTTTCTTCCCTTCTTCCATCTTCTCGTCCTTCTTCTCATCCTTCTTTTCCGCGGGCTTTTCCCCCTGCTGGGAAGCGAAAACCTCATCGCCGGGCTGAAATGGGAACCGGAGACCGCCCGTGAGAGCGATCGCATACACCTTCCTGGTTTTGTCGAAGTACGGCTCAGGCTGCCGCGGGCCCCACGGGCTCGGGACAACCGACTGGAAGACACGGTCGGAGAGGAAATAGATCCATTTGCCGTCAGGTGACCATGCCGGATCGTAACTGTCAATACGATCACTGGTGAGATCCACGGTCTTCCCATTTTCGACGCTGAAGAGACAGATCTGGTTGAAAAAGTTGCCTGCCGACCTGGAGTATGCAAGCCATTTGCTGTCCGGAGACCATGCAAGTCCGCCCGGTCCTCCTTCCTCCGTTTTCAGAATCCGCGTATTCTTTTTTCCATCGATGGTGAATATCCAGAGTTCATCATTCTTGTCCGTATAGGCGATCCTCTTCCCGTCGGGTGATGGCTCTCCGCCCCAGCGCAGAACTTTCGCGTCATTGGTAAGGACCTGCTTGCTTCCCGCCCCGTTTGCCGGGAGGGTAACGAACTCCGTTTCACCGCTCTCATCAGAAAGGGCCAGCAGGGTCTTCCCGTCTGGCATGAAGACCGCCTGGCGGTACCGGATCCGATTGTTGTCCGTAACACGAACAAATCGTCCCTGCTCTGCAGGCGCAACGAAGATCTGCCCCCGGGCCGTGAGCGCGAGGCGATCGCCCGTGGGCGAAATACTGTAAGAAGTCATGTACTCCATCGGGTTCTTGACCCATTTCTCCCTGAGCTGATCGAAGTCCGATGGGATGGTGACGGGAACCAGACGATCGCTATTCGTTGCAATGTCGTACAGATGAATATCGGCGCCCAGCTGATAGACGATCTTCCCTCCCTGCATCGACGGGGATTTCAGATCCCAGCCTTTGTGTGACGTATGCTGCCGGAGGTCCTTTCCCCCGGTGTTCATCGACCACAGATTCATTGTCCCGTCACGGTCTGTGGCAAAGTATATTCGCCCGTTGTGCCAGAGTGGAGTCTTGCTGGTACCGTCATAGTCTTTGGTAAGGGGTATCGCTTCAGGATCCCCGGGAGTGTACTTCCAGATATTTTGTGCCGTGCCGCCTCTGTACCGCTTCGTGTGGCTCCCCTGGAAGGCAAGGCGTGTGAAGTAGAGGGTCTTCCCGTTCCCGTCAAAGCTTCCGTCACTGGCCTGTGCCAGGGGCAGAAGCTCCGACCGTCCGGTTCGAAGATCAAGCACGAGCAGTTGTGTGTTGGGAAGCGTTGCATAGCGGTTCGTGGCATAGAGGATCCTGCCGTCGCCGGTCCAGCCGACGACGCGCGCGTTGCCATCGAACGTACGTCGTACTGGGACTCCTCCGTTCAAAGGCATGGTGTAGACCTCCGTGGGGCCTTCGTATTCTGCCGAGAAAGCAACCGTGGCGCCATCCGGCGAAACCGCGGCATACGATTCTACACCGGAATGGGACGTAAGTCTTCGTGCGGCTCCACCTTCGGTGCCCGTCACCCAGAGGTCACCCTCGGCGGTGAAGATGATGGTACTAGCGTGTATCGTCGGGAAGCGGTAGTAACCGGGATTATCCGCCGCGGCAAGGAATCCTGCAGCAAGAGTCAGGAGGATGAGAAGGAGTACGTAACGCATGGCGTTCGTTGGATAGGAGGTGGATGGATGGAGCTGTTCGTACACATTGAAATGTCGGTCTTGTCCATCGATTTGTCAAGGCCGGCCGGGTTCAATTCTCACGGGTGGACGCCCGGGAACCGACAATTGCTTGACTCTTTGAGCATGCCACGCTACCATGAGGAGAAGCTTTCTCGAGATTCGCACCTGCGTGAACACTGAACAGGGAATGATGGAGGAGGTGCCGCACCATCGAGGGTAGTTTAGGGTGAGTCAAGAACGATGACGGCAGAGTTAACTGGACATACCCACTGCTTTGGGCGGCGGGATCCTGCTTCGGACCGGTGATCAATTTCTGTTGAAAGGGCTCATCAATGAAGGACGGAGAGTGGGTCCGCGAATTCCCTGCGGCGATCACTGTCTGCGATGCCGAGGGAGTGCTTCTGGCTATGAACGATCGCGCGCCTCTGGTTTTCTCAGACGACGGCGG
>DAIUKN010000086.1:0-8526 GCA_036848195.1 Bacteroidota bacterium | reverse complement strand
CGCGAAGGCTGATTCGCAGCAGCGGATCGATCGCGTCCTGAAGGTCAACGGCACGCCGGTCAATAACTGGGATGATATCCTCACCGGCATCTATGTTGAGACGCTCGGGACGGATGTTACCATGCAGGTTGCGCGCAACGAACATCTCCTTGAAATAACGGTCCTGCGCGCGTCCATTCCCGAACCAAGTCAGGCGGCATTCGGCATCGTCCCTTCCCACACCGACGTGGTCGTCGGCACGGTGGACCCGGGGAAGCCCGCCGACAAGCTCGGCCTGAAGCCGATGGATGTTCTGGTGGCTCTCGACAGCATCCCGCTCCGGTACGACCAGAAGGTCCGCGAGATTGTCCGTGCACACGCAGGTAGGCCGCTGCATGTTGAGTGGCGACGCGGCGACCAGCTCATGTCAGGCACCGCGGTTCCCACTGACGACGGGAAAATCGGGATTTCCTACGGGCCACGCTATAACGGACCCGTGACACGCCTCCAGTACTCCATTTTCGAGGCGTTCCCCCAGGCGGTGAAGGACATCGTCAACGTCAGCGGCCTTTTCATCCAGCAGATATGGCAGATGATCACGGGCCGGGTGTCATTCTCCCAATCCGTCGGAGGGCCAATTCGTATCGCGCAGATGGCGACGCAGACGGCAGAGCTCGGCCTGTTGACGTACCTGGGGTTCATGGCGCTGCTGAGCGTCAGTCTTGCCATCCTCAACATTCTCCCCTTCCCCGCGCTTGACGGGGGCCATCTGATGTTTCTTGTCTATGAGGGAATCTTCCGTCGCGAGATACCGGCAAAGGTGAAGATGGGCCTTCAAAAGGCCGGAATGGTTCTCCTGCTCGCATTCATGGCGTTCGTTCTCTATAACGACATCATTCACTTCTGATAACCCAGCGGCGATGTTTTCCCCCTGCGCCGCAGGCTTGCACAAGTGTTATCAAATGTGTATTTTTTTTTGCAGTTTTGCTGCTCTTCCCATTCTCTTGAGGAGCGTCCATGAGAAATCTCACCCTGCTTTGCGCAGTCGTTGCCACGGTGGTACTCGCTCACGCGCAAGACATCAAGGTGACGACCCAGTCCGCACCGGTCGACATACTCACCATTAACGATGTCGACTTCCTCAAATCTACCACGCCAAAGTGGCTGTTCACCATCGATATGATGCTCAATCCCCCCACCGGTAGCACGGATGCCACAATGAACATTGAGGGTTCTATCCTCCTCGCCACCGGTGAGAGTTTCCCCCAGGCGGTCTCCTATACGTCCAGGCAATTTGCGCTGAGTCCAGGCCGAACGCTGACGAATCTTGAGCTTCCTTCCCTGAAGCTGAGTTACCGTTTTTCGGAAGTGGCAAAAAAGCGTCTTGAGGAGAGTGCTCTTCCCAGCGGAAAGCTTCCGGCGGGGACATACACATTTAACGTCACGGTCACCCGAGTGGCCGGCGGGATCCCGTACCATGCGGAACGACCGATAACGTACGTGCTGACGAACCCTTCGGCGCTCGAACTCCTCTTCCCGTTCGACGGTGATGTGGCGGTCAGCCAGTTTCCCCTCTTCCAATGGTTGTACGATGGTACCACGGCCACATTGTCCATCTACGAGCGCCTTCCCGGTCAGGCTTCCAACGAGGAGACTGCTTCAGGTACGCCGCTGTTTTCCGAGGACCTCACCGGGAATTTTCTCCAGTATCCGGGGTCCGGCGTCCGTTCGCTCCAGCCGGGGAAGACCTACGTGTGGACCGTCCAGGGACGCGTACGCACCACCGGCGGCACCAACCAACCGATCAAGAGCCCGCTCCGATCATTCACGGTTGCAGCGTCAGGCGGGCTATCGTCCGGGGCGTCATACCTGACGGAACTGGAGAGGGCGCTCGACCCGAAATACAAGCCGATCTTCGACCAGATCAGAGACGAAGGGTTGTCTCCCTCCGGTGTCCTGCGTCTGAACGGTTCTTCGATTTCGTCGGAGGATCTGCTGCGGATTATTAATCAGATCCGGGCAAGCTCCGTTTCCGTTCAATCGCTTCGCATTGAATAACCTGGCTCGGTGAGGCTCCCCATGAAACACTTCTTTTTTGGCATATTCTGCGTGGCCACAATCGGCAACTGGTGCAGTCCGCCGGACCTTTACGCACAGACACAACAAACCGTCGGACTGCTCAGCAAGGTCATTCTCGATGTTTCGCGCAAAGAGATGGGGAAAGCCTGGGCAAAGGCTCAGCGTGGAGAGACGCTTGGATCGGGCGACGGGGTGATGACCGGAGAACGTTCTACCGCGATCATCAAGTTTAAGGATAACACGTTGCTCCGGCTCCGTGAACGCTCCCGGGTGACCGTTACCGGCACTTCGACGAGCGGCATCTTTTCCAAGGAGGTGAATCTGGAAAGCGGTGCAGTCGGTTTTGACGTGAAGAAGCAGGAAGCCAACGAGGAGTTCCGGTTCACTTCTCCCACCTCTGTCGCGTCCGTCCGTGGTACTGGTGGCTATTTTGCGACGTCCGACTCGACGGACACTCTTACCGTTGTGTTGGACATGGTGAAGCTCACGAACAAGAAATCGCTACGCAGCATAGACGTTTCTGCGGGATTTACGGGTATTTCCCACCGAAGCGGTCGGATCGAAATCCACCCCTCGACACCGGCCGAAAAGAGGGCTGCGGAAGAAGCTCTGAAGGCCGGCGACCTGCAGAAGCAGCTCCGCATGCAACTCCGGAACCGGAAGGGCGGCACGCAGGACCTGATACTCGACTTCAAGGAATAGTACTGTAGCCCGATGATGTTTCTTCGTCCCGTTTTTTCAGGGGTTCTGTTCCTCTGCCTCACGGCGGTGGTTTCCGCCCAGGTTTCCACGCGCGTCGTCGGGGTCACGCCGGCCGAAGCCCCGCGGGGAGCTCCCGTGCCTATCACGGTCGAACTCCAGCAGGCGACAACCATCGAGCGGGTTTTATTCCTCTACCGTCCTTTCGGAACGAGCCTGTACCGGACACTGGTATTGGAGCTTCTCGGAAACCGGGCAACGGGACTCCTTCCTGCCGACGCGCTGATCCCTCCTGCTGTCGAATACTACGTTGTGCTTCGCGACAGATCGGGATCACTCGAGACCTATCCACAAACCGAGTCGGCCAATCCCATCGCCACGCCGCCGCAGAACACGCGCCGCCTGCAGGTCACGTCGGGCCCGGCACGGACGCCCCAGGTGGTGTTCCTCAGCCCGGAGCCGTCGGCCACCGTGGCTCAAGACGATGTGCTGGTCTCCGTTTCCCTTTACCGCACCGATTCCACGGTTGTCCGGCGGTCCACCAAGGTTCTTGTCGACGCAACTGATGTCACGAGCTCTGCAGTGTTCAGTGACGACATCATCGTGTTCATTCCGTCGAACACCGGGCTGACGCTTGCACCTGGCAAGCACACGGTGACCGTACAGCTTTTCGATAGGAACAGCAGTCCCGTTGGGAGCTCATCCATCTCCTTTACCATCCCTGGGGAAGCACGATTGAGGCCTTCTGATGCGGGCGAACGGAGGTTCACCTATGATGCCTCTTTTATGGCCGAGACGCGGCACGAAGAGGTGGGTTCGGCCGGTGAATGGTACAACAGGGTCGGGCTGCAGTTCAGGGGGAATTATGGCGATCTTCGGGTCACCTCAAATCTCTTCGCCACCTCCGAGGAGAAGGCGTATCGGCAGCCCCAAAATCGCTATGCCATCGGCGGGGAGCTTCCCTGGATCAAGGTTGGACTGGGCGACACCTATCCCGATTTCCCGTCGCTGATCCTTTCCGGCGTGCGCGTCCGGGGAATCAATTCTTCCCTACGCCTCGGCTACGTCAATGTGGACGTCGCGTACGGTTCGACCCTGCGCGCCATCGATGGCGCTGAACTCGCCCGCCTTCCGATCGATAGCCTGAGCCGCGCGCAGCAGCTCTACCCCTACGCTTCCTACGCGCAAATCAATCCCACAACCTGGGGTGTCTACACATACGGAACGTACAGCCGGTCGCTGTTTGCTCTGCGACCGAGTTTTGGGTCGGGTGAAACATGGCAATTCGGACTCAGCTGGCTCAGCTCCAAGGACGACATGGGATCGATCCGCTATGGCATCCGGCCGCAGGAGAACATTGTCCTGGGCACCGACTTCATCGCGAAGTTGGACGACGGCCGGATCCAGATCAACGGTCAGGCGGCTTTCAGCGCATACAACAGCGATATTTCGAGCGGGACGTTCACCGATGCGTATATCGACAGCGTCTACCCCAATGATGCCTCAACGATCAAGAGCGTCCGGGACATTCTTTCACCGTTCATTACTGTCAACGACAACATCCGCCCCCTTTCGGTGAGCAAGCTCGCCACAGCTGCAGGGGAGTTGGGGGTGGGGCTGAATTACTTTGACAACGCATTCCGGTTCACCTACCTCTACCGGGGGAACGATTACAACTCCTTTGGACAGGCGTTTCTTAGGACCGACATTCAGGGATTCAATGTTGTGGACCGGGTGCGGCTGCTGCAGAGCCAGGTATTCGCCAATGTCGGGTTTGAACGGCTGCAGGACAACACGGCCAATACCAAAGCGGCCACCACGACCTTCACCAATTTGAATATTGCCCTGAGTTACTACCCCATTCCCAAGATTCCAAACCTCACGATCGGCTATTCCCGCTACAACAACGACAACGGGCTCAATGCGGATACCCTCGCGGCGATCAGGGACGTGACCAACCGTGTGTATCTCCAATCGTCATACGATTTTGAAGCAGGCGCGCGTCACACCGCCATATTCACGATCTCCGCTTCAAAACGGGAAGACAGCTCACCTCGCCGCCTGAACGTGAACAACCTGATGACGTCTCTGGGAATCGGTACGCGTTACAGGATCCCCCTGCAGACCGACTTTTCCGCTGCTCTGAACCTGAATGACCTGCCGACCGGCGCTCCGGGCGAAACCCGGAGATTCAATTACACGACGCTGATGGCCCATGCGCGGTATACGCCGGTCCGCGACATCCTCTCGGTAATGGCCACCGTCAGTCCGTCCTTCGGAGACTTCGACCGTACAACATTCGACCTCGGCGTCGAATGGTTCCTCATCCCGCCGATGAGTTTCCTGCTCCAGTTCAGTTACTTCAAGAACGTCGGTGCACCCAACGAGGACTTCGTCAGCCTCCGTTACCGCTACACCTTCTAGCCATGCCCGGCCCTGCAATCACCGGCGGACAGCGATCCTTTCTGACCCAGGCCGCCCTTGTCGTCGCCGTTGTCCTTGCGGTCACGGCGGTCACCCAGGAACCGGCCCTGAGGCTTGGAATCATTCAACGCCTTGAGCTTGCCGCGATCGACTACCGGTTCTCCTCACGCGGGGTCGTCCCCCTTCCGCGCCCCTCATCCAATGTCGTAATTGTGGAGATTGCTCAGGACTCGTTTGAGTCCATGCCGGAACGCTTCCCCTGGCCACGCTCCTATTACGCGCACCTGCTGGACAACCTGAAGCAGGCCGGTGCACGCGTTGTCGCGTTCGACCTCATCTTCAACGGAACCGACAACTACGCCGCTGTGAACGATTCGCTTTTCCGCGCTGCCATCCGGAAATCCGGCCTTGCCGTTCTCGCGGGAAAGCGCGAGCAGGACAGCGAAGACTTTGTCGTGACCTCATCGCGCGAGAATTTCGGAAACATGTTTTTTGACATCGATAGCGCGCTCGGACTGGTCAACATCCGCCCGGACCACGACGGCGTTTACCGGTTCTACAACACCTCCTTTGTCATCGATACCGCTCGGGGGGAGGGATTTTCCGTTCCCACCTTCGCTTTTGCAGCGCTCAACAAGTTCTTCGACATGCCTCCCATGACCGTCCCCGGCCCGGACGGCCGGAGTTTTCAGTATGCCGGTCGGATGATCCCCGCTTACGATCCTGGAGCGATGCTCATCAACTTCTACGGCCCGAACGGAACAATCCCCCGCATCAGGATCCAGGATGTACTCGATGACGAGAGCTTCACGACCACCGAAGAAGCGTCCAGCGGCGAGCAGATCAATACGTTCAGCGATCCCGAGTTCGGGCTGCTGCACGACGGAACGTTTCAGAACAAGATCGTGCTCGTTGGCGTAACCGTGCCGGAATACAAAGATCTGTTCCCCGTCTCCATGGGCCGCGGACACCAGCGCGGAGACAATCTGATGTACGGCGTGGAGATCCATGCCAATGTCATCGAGAATGTTCTTCGGAGCGATTTCATCCGCACACAATCGCCGGCGTCCGAAATTCTGATGGTCCTGGTGCTCGTTGCACTTGCCTTTGTCGTCACCTCTTTGATCAAGGGACTCAAGACCCGATACCACTTCCTCCTGGAAGTCGGAGGCTTCCTGTTTGTCGGCCTCATGACGACGCTGATCGTCGCTGTCGCTATTCTCCTGTTCGTCCGGATGAATTACCTGCTCTCCATCACTCCTGCGTTTCTTGCGTTGGCCGGAGGATACCTCACCAGCACCACGTACCACTTCGTTGCGGAGCGGAAGCAGCGGCTGCAAATCAAGTCCATGTTTAGCACCTATGTCCATCCCTCGCTGGTCGAGGAGCTTGTCGATCACCCCGAGCGCCTGGTCCTGGGAGGTAAACGCGAGGAGTTGACCGTGCTCTTCACCGATATTGAAGGGTTCACCAGCATCTCGCAGAATCTGGAACCGGAGAAGCTGGTCGGCCTGCTGAACGAGTATCTCAGCGTGATGTCGGACGTCATTTTCCGAAGCCGGGGAACGCTCGACAAATATGTGGGAGACGCCATTATGGCCTTCTGGGGCGCTCCGATTCCGCAGGAGGACCATGCCCTGCTTGCATGTACCAGCGCCTTACAAATGCGCGACGCGCTGACAGAACTCAACCGCACCTGGGCCCAACAGGGCAAGCCGAAGCTCAACATCCGCATGGGCATCAACACCGGCCCGATGGTTGTCGGGAACATGGGCGCGACGGGGAAGTTCGCCTACACGGTAATCGGCGACAGCGTGAACCTTGCATCCCGGCTTGAAGGGGCAAACAAGGAATACCGCACCTGCATCATGGCGAGTGAACAGACCTACGCACTTGTTAAAGAGACGATTCTGGGCCGCAAGCTGGATCGGATTGCCGTCAAGGGGCGATCGGAAGCCGTCACAACGTACGAGCTCATTCAGCTGCGGGAACGTCCCATAGAACCGGCGTACGTGCAGTTTCTCGCGCTGTATGAAGAGGGAATGACGCTGTACTTCGACAGGAAGTGGGCCGATGCCCAGCGGATCCTCCAGGAAGCGCTCGAGCTCAAACCGGGCGACGTGCCGGCCGCCATCCATCGTGAGCGGGCCCGTGCTTTTGAAGCAACGCCGCCGCCGGAGGGCTGGGATGGCGTGTTTGTAATGACGAGGAAGTGAACTACCAGCGCAGGGTGCTGAGGAAGTTTTCGTGGACAATGCTAAACTGCGGGTCTCTCCGGGCGGCCTTCTCCGGGAGGAGGGCAGTCACCACATAAGCCTTCCCCCCGGTATCAAAGAGGGCCACCCGTAATGTGTCCCGAGTCGCAGAGGCCACCATTTCGTACCGGCAGAACGGCCGACCGTTGACATTCACTACCGCGGGCGGTTCCAGCAGCATGGCACCATGCTCGCCCGTTGTCAGCGCCATCACCAGTTGCGCCAGCTGCAGCAGCCCTCCCCGCTCGATCTCTTTTCTTGCCGCAGCATCCAGGCGGACTTCATCCACCGTGATGCTGGCGCCATAGTCGTTGCGCATCAGCCAGATAGCGTGTGCCGTGGCCTGAGAGTCGGCTGTGGCGTCGAACCAGCCGACTGGCAACCGGTACTGCAGCGCACCATCGCGCGACGGGAAATACCCTGCATGGAGATTTGTCGTGGCAACCCGCGGCCCGCTGCCGCATGCGACAAGGAACGTGGAGAGGATGAAGGGAAGAGCGCGGATGAGGGCCGGGCGGCTGAGCACGTCGGCTACTCCGCGGAGCGCTTGAACTGCTCCGATTCAAGCGTGAACATCAAAGAGATGCGGTGGGTGTTCCCGAGCTGGTCCTTACTGTCGAACTTCGCAAAGGAATAGTCGATGTTCAGTTTCGGGAGATGAAGCCCGGCACCCAGGGTCAGCTGTTTCACATCGCTGTAACCAACCCGCAGAGCAATCAGGTCCTTCAGCTGGTACTCCATCCCCGCGTGAAGATCGAAACTTACCGGTCCGAAATTGAACGTCGACGCATAGCGGCGGTTTTCAAACCGGACATCGAAGTCGACCGTCGGTATGAACCTGCCGCCAAGCTCATCGATGGCATACGCGGAGCCGACCTTCAGCGTCGGTGAGATCAGATCATTGGTGCCGGTGTCCCACGCGAGGAATGTCGTCGTCACATCCTGCATCATCGCACCGATCCAGAGGTCCTCCAGGGGAGAATACCGGACGCCGACATCGACGCCGATGCCGTTGGCCCCGTGATCCCCGAGCTGTCGCCGGATCAATTTGATAGTGGCTCCGTAAGAGAAATCCTCCGACTCCAGTTTC